>JAGONM010000012.1 GCA_017993055.1 Armatimonadota bacterium | reverse complement strand
AGTTCCAGTTCGGCGGATAGTCGCGCTTCCGGCGGCCGCGCATCGAGTACCAGGTCAGGTGCGGGCAGAAGAAGTTCGGGCCGAGCACGAGGTTGTAGTCGCCGATCCACTTGAAGTCCTCGAAGGTGTTGGTGTGCCGCGAGCATCCGAAGATCTCGGTCAGCACGCGCTTCCGACCGAGTTGTCTGGCCGCCGAGCCGACCTGCTTGGCCGTAAGGAGCATCGGATCGGTGCAGCGGCAGAGATGATCAATGCCCGGCGCCTGGTGGTATCGGTAGAGCGACATGACGCCGCCGCCCTGGCAGGCGATCTGACCCTCGAAGTTGTCCTCCAGCAGGTAGTGGCCGGTGTGCTCGAGGCCGTTCGCCTCGCACCACTTGAAGAGCGGCTCGCTGTACGCCTCCGAGAACTGGCGCAGGATCGTGCGGTGGAAGAGCAGCCTGATCTTGCGGGCGTCCGGCCCGTCGAAGAAGAGATACGGCGCATCGGCCCAGAAGTCTCGGTCGTGCCACTCGGCGTAGACCTCGGGTATGCCGTCCCACCATGCCGTGCCGCCGGATGTCTGGCGGACGTGCGGCTCGTCGGTGAACATGCCGGGGATGCGCTTGCCGAACTCGGAACCCAGATGGGACTTATAGGTCTCATGGGTCAAACGGATGAACTCGCGCATGGCGTCCGGGTTGAGCAGGTTCGCGTACGACTCGCCTCCCCACCAGGGGATCTTGGGCGAGTACCAGCGGCGGAGGATGAGGCGCTCGATGCCGGTGTTGCCTCGGGCCTCGTCGATGCAGATCACCTTCGCGCCTTCGATGCTCGCCCCCTTTCGACCGACCAAGGCATAGGCGGCTTTCGGCTCGTCGTCGCCGTCGGGGGTCGGCTTCTGTCCGGCGGGCACGAACTCGGCCTGAAGCGCGGCAGATCGGTACTCGTCCTTCATGCCTGCGACCTGGCCGCCCGCGTTCCCACTCGGCCAGAGGTCCTCATCATAGAGCCAGACGTAGCCGTCCTTCTCGCGGGCTACGTCGATGGCAGCGTTCAGATTGTCGAACCACTCGTCGCCAAGGTAATCAGTGATCAAACCGGCGCGGGAGTGGAAGAATCCGCCGGAGAGCCCGACCTCGATCATCTCCTTGATCTGGCGGGCGGTCTCCTCGGGTGTGATGCGGTCGTTGATTGCCCAGAACGGCGCCGGCCTGAGGATGCTATCCGGCTGCTCGAATTTCTTGAAGTCCATGTGGCATGTTCCTTTCCGATGGGTACAGTTGTCCTGTTCCATCACGGAGCGGTGTTCCCCTCCCGGGCAAGACAATCGGCCTCCGGATGTGATAAACTCGGCGTGGAGGATTCACCGGATGGCAGACCGCGGGACTCACGCACCATTCCGATACAGGAGCCTGGACGAACTCCGGGCGGCGATCGAACAGCTCGGCCTCGACATGGCCGTCGATGAAGATACCTCGATCCTGGCGCGGCCCGTGCAGGTCGCGGGACGTACCATCCCCAACTCCATGGCAGTCCAGCCGATGGAGGGCTGTGACGGGAAGGCCGACGGCTCACCCGACGAGCTTACTGTCCGCCGGTACAGGCGGTTCGGCGCGGGCGGCGCGGGTCTGCTCTGGTTCGAGGCGACGGCGGTCGTGCCCGAGGGACGGGCGAACCCTCGACAGTTATGGATCCGCTCCGAGACGAAGGACTCGTTCGCGCGCCTGCTAGAGGACTCGCGCAAGGCCGCAGCCGAGTCTATGGGAGCGAACCATCGGCCGTTCGCGGTACTCCAGCTCACTCACTCGGGCCGGTACAGCAAGCCGGGGAAGTCGCCGTCTCCGATCATCGCCCAGCACGACCCGCTGCTCGACCCGACCCGAGGCACTCATCCCGACCAGCCGGTGATCACGGACGACGAGTTGGACGCCCTGCAGGATCGGTACGTCGAAGCGGCGCGTCTCGCGTTCGAGGCGGGATTCGACGCGGTGGACGTGAAGGCGTGCCATCGGTACCTCATCAACGAACTCCTGGCGTCGCATACGAGGGATGGCAGGTACGGAGGCAGCTACGAGAACCGGACGCGGTTCCTCAAGACCGTCATCGGCCGGGTCTTCGATGAGTGCGGGCGCGACAAGATCGTCACCACCCGCCTCGGAATCCACGACGCGCACCCCTACCCCTACGGTTGGGGGATGGACCCCGATGAGCCGATGAAGCCGAACCTGGACGAGCCGAAGCGGCTGATACGCGAGCTCTACGACATGGGCGTGCGGCTGGTTGACATCACGATGGGCAACCCGTATTTCAACCCGCACGTCAACCGACCTTACGACACGCCTATCATCGGCTTCGACCGTCCGGGCGAGAACCCGCTGGCAGGCGAGGAACGGCTGATCAGCCTCACCCGCGAGGTCCGGGAGGGGGCGCCGGAGATGGTCGTCATCGGCAGCGGGTACAGTTGGCTGCGGAACCTCTGGCCCCATGTTGCGGCGGCGGAGATCGGGCGCGGCAGCGTGCAGATCGTCGGCCTGGGCCGCCAGGCATTCGCATTCCCGGGGTTTGCCAAAGAGATCATCGAGACCGGCAAGCTCGACATCCGACACACCTGCATCACCTGCTCGTCGTGCACGCAGATCATGCGCGACGGCGGGACGGCGGGATGCGTGCCTTTCGATAAGGAAGTCTACGGCCCGATATACCGCGAGGGACGGCGGAACAGCCCCGATTACATCCTGGCGCAGGCGTCCCGGTGCCGAGACTGCTTTGACCCGCAGTGCAGGGACGGCTGCCCGGCGGGAGTGGACATACCCGGCTTTATCCACGCGCTGGCCGATGGCGACATCAGGCGGTCGTACGAGATCCTGAGGGAACGGAATGCGCTCCCGGAGACGTGTGGGTGCGTCTGCCCGGCGGAGGTCCAGTGCGAGGGTCACTGCGTCGAGAGCACCTTCTCACAGAACCCGGTGCCGGTCCGCGAGTTGCAGGCATACGTGACTCGTGTCGCGCGGGAGAAGGGCTGGGCGTCGCTCCCGACGGAGGCGGGACCGACCGGCAGGCGGATCGCGGTGATCGGCGCAGGACCGGCGGGGCTCGCTTGCGCGTCCGAGCTGCTCAAGCGCGGGCATTCGGTGGAGGTATTTGACATACGAGAGACGATCGGCGGCACGGCGGAGGCATCGATCCCCTCGAAGCGCCTCGCGGCTGATCTGCTCGAGTCGGAGGGGCGGGCGGTTCTGGGCGACCGGATGACGCTCCATGCCGGACGCGGATTGACGGCCGAACGGAACCTGGACTCGTTCGTCAAGGAGTACGATGCGGTCTTCCTCGGCATGGGACTGGGTAAGTCGCCGACATTACTTGAGGCTGAAGCTCCCCTCCTTGATAAGGAGGGGCTGGGGGAGGTCCACGACGCACAGACCCCCTCGGCCCAGAGGCCGGTCCCCCTTGTCAAGGGGAACAGCTATGTCCGCGATGCCGTCGCCTTCCTGTGGGAGTGCAAGAACGGCGAGGCAGTCGTGCCGGAGCGGGTGGCGGTGCTCGGCGGAGGTAACACGGCGATCGACGCCGCGACCCAGGCGATCGAAGGCGGCGCGAGGGATGTCTACCTCGTCTACCGGCGCTCGTTCGCCGAGATGCCGGCATGGCCCGCGGAACGGGACGAGGCGCTGAACCTGGGCGTCCACTTCCTGATGCTGACTCAGCCCCTGGGGTACGAGTTCGAGGGCGATCGGCTGAAGGGCGTCCGCATCGCAAGGACGGTGCTCGGCGAGCCGGACGCGTCGGGCAGACGCCGACCGGCGGTAGTGCCGGACAGCGAATCACTGCTGGAGGTAGACCTAGTGCTGGAGGCGCTCGGGCAGAGCGTCCCGGAAGAGATCGCAAGACTCATCCCCGGCGTGGAGTTGGCGCGCGGTAAGATCAAGGTGGATGAGAGCGGTCGGACGTCGCGAGCGAAGGTCTACGCGGGCGGCGACATCGTGAACGGCGGCGCAACCGTCGTCCAAGCCGTCGCAGAGGGGATGCGAGCGGCAAGGGCGATCACTGATCAGCTAGGATGATAGCGCATGGAGTACAGATTTCTGCCGATCTTTGAGTTTCTGGGTGGCTGCTTTTCCGCCTTCTATGCTGTTAAGACCGTACTAGCGTGTCGAAAAGGCTCGACCAACGAGCGCTTTCCGTCGCTCCAGATCGCCGGCTTCACAACTATGGCTCTCGGGGCATGGCTGGTCTCTATCACACACTTTGGTGGGCTGCCGAGAGCGCTCTGGTTCCAATCGCGGATTACAGGATTAGTCCTCCTGATCAGCGCCCTGGTCCTGTTGCTCCTATTGATTGCGCTTGATCTAATCAGGCGACTGCAGGACGAGTGAACATGTACAAGCACTAAGCACAGGAGAAGGTCTATGCCAAGGCAACCTCATATCATCATCTTCAACCCCGACTCGTGGCGGGGGGACGTGCTGGGACACATCGGCAACCCGGGAGCTGTTACGCCGAACCTGGACGCGGTCGTCAAGTCGGACGCCGTATCGTTCCGGAACGCCTTCTGCCAGAATCCCGTCTGCACGCCGAGCCGGTGCTCGTTCATGAGCGGCTGGTATCCCCACGTCCGGGGCCACCGGACGATGTACCACATGATGCACGCGGACGAGCCGGTGCTCCTGAAGACGCTCAAGGACAACGGGTACTTCGTCTGGTGGGGCGGCAAGAACGACCTCGTGCCGGGCCAGCTTCCGGTTGATCCGTACTGCACGGTGAAGTACAAACCGACGCGACCCGTTCAGGCCGGGCGGGGTCTGGACCGACAGAAGCAATGGCGCGGCGAGCCGGGCGGCGACACCTACTACTCGTTCTACGTCGGCAAGCTCGATACTCCCGGCGAGGGATCGCACTACGATAACGACTGGGGCAACGTGCTCGGCGCGATCGAGTTCATACGCAATCGTCCGGAGGATCAGCCGCTGTGCATCTACCTCCCTCTAAGCTACCCTCACTGCCCATACGCGGTCG
Organism: Armatimonadota bacterium; assembly: GCA_017993055.1. Classification (NCBI taxonomy): domain Bacteria; kingdom Bacillati; phylum Armatimonadota; species Armatimonadota bacterium. The sequence goes on along the minus strand of JAGONM010000012.1, from coordinate 80,365 downwards.
AGGAGCCGTGGTACAGCATGATAGACCGCAGCAAGCTCCCGAAGCGCACACCGACACCCGAGGGCTGGAAGGGAAAGCCGAGCATTGTGAAGGGCATCTGGGAGCGCCAGAAGCTCCATACGTGGACTGAGGACCGATGGAAGGAGCTTCGGGCGACGTACTACGGCATGTGCGCCCGCGTAGATCATCAGTTCGGGATGGTCATGGACGCCCTCAAGGAAGCCGGCATCTACGACGACACGGCGGTCTTCATGTTCAGCGACCACGGGGACTTCACCGGCGACTACGGCTTGGTGGAAAAGAACCAGAACACCTTCGAAGACTGTCTCTCGCGGGTGCCGTTCATCATCAAGCCGCCTTCCGGGGTCGAGGTGAAGCCGCGCGTGAGCGATGCCCTCGTCGAGCTGATCGACTTCCCGGCGACGGTCGAGGCGCTCACCGGGATCGAACCGAAGCACACGCATTTCGGCCGGTCGCTGCTCCCGGTCATAGCCGGCGAGACCGACGAGCATCGGGACGCGGTTTTCTGCGAGGGCGGGCGGCTGCACGGGGAGCGACACTGCATGGAACTCCAGAGTTCGAGTTCGCAGGTACCGACGGGGATGTACTGGCCGCGCGTGAACCTCCAGCAGAGCGAGGGGCCGGAGCACACGAAGGCGACGATGTGCCGGACGAAGGAGTTCAAGTACGTCCGCAGGCTCTATGAATCGGACGAGTTGTACGACCTGCGCAAGGACCCGCAGGAACTCGACAACAAGATTGACGACCCGTCGCTGTCGGGCGAACTGCTGAAGCTCAGGGAACGGATGCTCACGTTCTACCAGGAGACCTGCGACGTCGTCCCGTGGGAGACGGATAAGAGGTAGCCTCCAGGTTCATGCCGGCGCACCCGCCAAAGATGCGGCTACAGCAACGGCTCGATTGCCTGGACGATCCGATCCTTCATCTCCGGATAGAACCCGCGAATCGTCTCCCGGACATTGCCCTCCTGGTCCACGATCACCAGAGTCGGCAAGCCCGTAGCGCCGTAGTTTCCGCCCACGGATCCCTTCTTGTCGAGGAGCATCAACGACTTGAGGCCGTGTTTCTCCACGAAACTCCGAACCGTGCCGGCGCTCTCCCTCTGGTTCACCCCGACGACCGCGACTCCCTTTGAGGAGTACTCCTCCTCGATCTCGGCGAGGATCGGAGCGAGCCTCTGGCAAGGGCCGCACCAAGTGGCCCAGAAATCCAGTATCACGATCCCACCGCGAAAGTCGGACAGGGAGACCTGTTTGCCGTCGAGCGACTCGAGCGTGAAATCCGAAGCAAGAGGGGAAGCCGGACCGGCCTCCGGAGTCGCCGGACCTCACCCGCCGCCTGAGGGGACAGGAGCGCACGAATCGGACGCCGGCATCGGGGCATTCGTGCTCTGAACCATGTATGCGAACCCGGCGGCGATCACGATCAGGATCGCAATCGCGAAAAACAGCCCGTAACCCTTGCTCATTTCGTTTGCCTCCGTCAACAGGAATGACGCGGGCAGAAGCCATCAGGTTCCCAGTGGTTCGAGCGGCGGGCAGTTGCCGAAGGTAGGGACGGGGGTGTTCCCCGGCGCGGCCCATCGCACGGCGTTCTCGATAACCTTCAGCACGTTCGGATCCTTGTAGGTCGGATAGCTCTCGTGGCCGGGCCGGAAGTAGAAGACCTTGCCCCGACCCCGATGCCAGCAGCACCCGCTTCGGAAGACCTCGCCGCCCTGGAACCAGCTCACAAAGACCAGTTCGTCCGGCTGAGGGATGTCGAACCTCTCGCCGTACATTTCTTCCTCTGGAAGCTCGAAGTACTCGCCGACGCCTTCGGTGATGGGGTGGCTCGGATCTATGACCCACAGGCGTTCCTTCTCGTCGGCCTCGCGCCATCTGAGCATGCAGAACGTGCCCATGAGCCGCTGGAATATCTTCGACATGTGGCCCGAGTGGAGGACTATCAACCCCATTCCGTCCCAGACCCTCTGCTGAACCTTGCCGACGATGGAATCGTCCACCTCGTCGTGCGCCATGTGCCCCCACCAGGTCATGACGTCGGTCTCGGCGAGGACGGCATCGGTCAATCCGTGCTCCGGCTCGTCGAGCGTGGCGGTGCGGACCTTCATATCGGGCTGCATGCGGAGGTGCTCGGCGATGGCCTCGTGCATGCCGTCGGGATAGATCGTGCTCGCCGGGTGGTCGGCATGCTTCTCGTGCCGGAACTCGTTCCAGACGGTTACGCGGATTGTATTGCTCATGTTAAGACCTCATTTCCTCGCAGTGATGAAACTGTTCTCGCGAGGAGGGCGGATGTCCTGCACAGTCGCCGGGCGAACCATTGGCGATCAGGTCCGCAGACCGGTATCTGATCGACGGGCCAATGTTTCGCCCCTACAGCGACCTTTTCTCCTCTACGCGGAAGTTCTCGAGCGCGTTCCCGCGGAGGAGGCGCTGGGCGGCCCAGACGGCGTACTCCTCGTTGAAGCGTCCATCGGCAACCTTGTCCGAGAGCACCCGGGCTATCCCCCGACGGGCTATTCGGGAATGGCCGTACGTACCCTCGACAAAGATGAAGTCGCCGCCGAATCCGTGAATCTTCGTGAGCGGCACTGTCTCCAGCATGTCGGAGAGATATCTTCGAGCGGCGGGCGGGTTGAATATCCATGCCCAGCAGAAATCAATCCAGACGTTCGGGAAGTTCTTGCAGATGTTGGCCAACTCCTCGGTGTACGGCCAGGAGATGTGGTAGATGTCGAACTTCACGTTCGGGTACTTCATGAACAGCGGGATGAGGAGCGCGGCCCGGCTGTTCCTGATGTCGTTGCAGTTGCCCTCCTGCACGCCGGTGTGGAACTTGACGGGCAGTTCATACTCCTCGCATTTCGTCATCAGGTAGTGGACGATGAAATCCTCGACCGAACGTCGCTCGGCATTCGTCGGATGGCCCTTCACGATCTGCAGGAACGACCGCTCGGCCCAACCGCGCGAGACGTCCTGGAATGCAAGCGTCCTATTGTAGGCCCGACCGATCTTGAGGGCCGATGCCTGACACGCATACCGCTCGAAATAGTGATCAATAACCGACAGGTACTCATGCAGGCTTCCCACGGGCATGTCGGTGTCTTTCGACAGATAGCTGAAGTCCAACGGCGTGAAGTCGTCGGCCATGTCGTAGACAAACAGGTCGGGATAGTCGGTGCGGGGGTATACCGGGCTGCCGTCCCAGACGTTGCCCAGCGCGACGTCAATCCCCGAGCGGTCGAAGACCTCGCGCGTCCAGGTCTCTCTCGGCGCGGCGTTCATCTTCTCGCTCAGCGGCTCGACGGTGTCGTCCGTGAGGTCTTCTATCCCGTAAAGGTCCCGGACGGCGATGCGGATGCACTCGCAGTAGCCGGTGTTCCAGGCGCGCCGATACCAGGGCTCGACTAGCCGCCACTTCTCCGCTGGAGAGAGGTCGGAGTCCATCCTCTGGACCTGCGCCATCTCCTGGGGAGACATCCCGGCGGAGATCAGGTCGCAGCTTGCATAGTGAGTGAACAGGCGCCCGAAGTCTATGCGGCCCATCCGCGCGAGTTGGAAAGGCAGCGTCAGGTGCTCGTGGGTGTCAACGATCGAGACCCTCTCGACTTCGGCGAGGATGCGGTTGTGGAGTTCGGTGTGCATGGGGCCTCCCGACGTGACGGCCCGGGATCGTTCATCGTTTGCTTGACTTCGCCGAGGCAAGCAGTTCCTGCACCTTGACCGGCTGGCCGGTGCGGCTGCTCCGGATCGCAGCGAAGATCAGCGCGATGGATTGCAGGTTGTCCTCGACGTTGGTCTCCATCGGCTCACCGCCGTCGAGCCAGCGGACGAACTTCTCGATCAGCCAGGTGTTCGACCACTTCGGCTGCTCAATCAGCGGGATCTCGTGCGCCACATCCTCCTCGCCCCACTCCTTGTCCGGCTTGTAGGCATAGCGCGTCAGCTTGCGTCGGCTCAGGATGAGCGTGGACAGCTCGCACTCGGCGCGAAAATACTCGTTCGACCAACCGTTCAGGCAGACGGCGTTCGTCTTCGCGCCCTCGTAGAAGCCACGAGTGTTGTTCTCGAACGACATGATCACCAGGCCCTGGGAGTCGCCGGCGAACTCACCCCAGGACGGGTTCCAGGTCTGAGCGTAGATCGTATCGCACTTCGCGCCTGCGAAGTCGGCCATGATGTCGAGGTGGTGAACCGCGCCTTCGACCATCAGCGCATCGGGGATCTCGTGCCTGAACTTGCCCCATGACGCGAACCGCCGGCAGTCGTGCGTAAACCGGCAGATCAGGTAGTCGAGTGCCCCATGCTCCCCGGAGCGGAGTTCCCGGCGCATGGTGGTCTTGTCCTGGTCGAAGCGGTGGCTCATGGTAACGCCCATCTTCTTCCCGGCGCGTCTTACCTTGTCCGCGATCCGGACGGACGCCTCGAGCGAGTCGGCGATCGGCTTCTCGGAGAGGATGTGCATGTCGTGATCAAGCGCGATGTCCACGACCTGCTCGTGGAACGCCGGCGGCACGACGATTGTGCAGAAATCGGCCTTGTTCTCGTCGAATGCCTTGCGGATGTCGGTGTAGAGCTTGTCGTCCGGCAGGCCGAGGCCCTCCTTCGCGTTAGCGAAGGCTTCGGGATTCGTGTCCACCGCGGCGACTACCTCGACGAGGCCCTCCTCGACGTTCGGCGGCAGGAAGTTCCTGCACCACCAGCCCCCGAATCCTCCTGTACCGACCTGAATCATCTTGTACGGCATGCGTATTCTCTCCCCTCAGACCGCGACACACGGGACATACGGGACTCAAGGGGCCTTCGGCTTCTTGATGACCCACTCGCCCAGCACTCCGGCGTACGGATAGTCGTCCCACCGCGGGTCCTCGGTGCCCTTTGCCCTCGGATCGGCGGTCCTCGCCATCCAGTCCTTCAGCTTCTCCGCAAGCATCTTCTTGGCGTCGGCGTAGGCCGGATCAGCAGCCACGTTCTTGATGCACCACCGGTCATTCTTAAGATCGAAAAGCTCCTCCCCCGGACGCATGGCGGTCGCCAGCTCGAAGAACGGCTTGATCTTGGGATCGTCCCTCTTGTCGAGCAGCAGGGACTTGGTGGGACTCGTGTCCATGTCGCCGAACGGGCCGACGGCCACCCACATCTCGGGGTCGCCGGCGGGCCATAGCCCGGGCCTAAAGTTACGGATGTAGAGGTAGTCCTTCGTGCGGACAGCCCGCGCCGGATAACTGAGGTCGCCCTTCCGACAGTTCACGTGCCGCTCCCGTTCAATGAAAACGGCGTCCCTTCCGAGCGGCTTGTCCTCGGTGAGCAGCCCGAGCAAACTGGCGCCGGTCATGTCGTCGAGCGGTTTGATCCCCGCCGCGTCGAGGAACGTCGGCGCGAAGTCCGTGTGGCTGACGGGGTCGTCCACCTTCCGTCCACCCTTGACCTTCGCGGGCCACCTGATCGCGAGAGGCATGTGAGTGCCGATATCGTAGAGGTTCGCCTTCGACCTCGGGAAGGGCATGCCGTTGTCGCTCGTGATGACCACGATCGTGTTTTCGGCGCGGCCGGACATCTCAAGGTTGTTGAGGATCGCCCCGACCTGCGCGTCGAACTGCTGGACCTCCAGGTAGTAGTCCAGGATATCGTTCCGCACGATATCGGCGTCAGGCCAGAACGGAGGCACCTCGACATCCTCGGGCTTCATCCCGGACCGGGCGCCCGAGCCGCCGTCATAGTCCCGGTGCGGGAAGTTGCTGCCGAACCAGAAGCAAAACGGCTTGTCCTTCGGGGCCTGGGCGACGAACTCCCTGAAGTTCTTGAACTCCGGCCCGGCCGGGTTGCGCGTCCGGCCCGCCGGCTCGAGCGGACCCGGCCCCCAGCCCTTGCCGTTCAGACCGATGAAATACCCGTTCTTCTCAAGGATGTCGGGGTACGTTTGGAACCTGCCCGGGAGCATGGAGTAGAGGTTCGCCCCCTCGTCGAGACGGTGCATGGCCTGGCCGGTCAGCACTCCTCCCCTCGACGCGGTGCAAGTCGGTGCGGCGCAGTGGGAGTTGGTGAAGAGCACGCCTTCCCTCGCAACCTTGTCGAAGTTCGGCGTCTTCAGGACCTTGTCGCCCAGGATGCTCGCGTGCGGGAACGACCAGTCATCGGCGATGATGAACAGGATGTTCGGGCGCTCGTCCTTCGCTCCCTCTGCCGGCAGCACGCCGAAGCCGGACAATGCCAGTCCCGCAGCGGCCGTCCCAGCCGTCCTGATAAACTCCCTTCTGGTAGTCCCGCTCATGCTCGTTGTCCCCCCTCCCGTCATACTCGATCGAGGCTCGATGCCTCTACTTCTGTGCCGGAACAGGCGCTCTTCTCCCGGAGTATCCATACTTGTCCCACCGCTCGTCACGAGGGTTAACCGCCCGCGGATCGCCGGTTTCCTTCATCCACTTGTCGAGACGCGCTCGCATATCCTTCTTCGCCGCGGCATACTCGGGCTTGTCGGCGACGTTCTCGATCTGCCAGGGGTCCTTCCTGAGGTCGTAGAGCTCCTCCTCCGGCCGCTTGTCGATCGCCAGTCGGGCGTACTTCGCGACACCCTCGTCGCTATGCCCAGTGACTACCAGCGTCTTGGTGGGGCTGCCGTCTATGTCCCCAAACCCGAGTGCCTTCGGGGTATACTCCTTCGGATCACCCGCAGGCCATCGCTCGGGGAAGGGGTTCCAGATGTAATGGAACTCCGTCGTGCGGACGGCCCGCATCGGATACGCCGCATTGTCCTTGCGCACATTAGCGTGACGCTCGCGCTCGAGGAAGATGCAGTCCCGTTCCGGCGACCTGCCCCTGGTCAGCACGCCCAGCAGGCTCTTGCCGGTCATGTCCGACCGCGGCTTGATCCCGGCAGCCTCCAGGAACGTGGGGGCGAAGTCGGTGTGGCTCACGAAACCGTCTACCTTGCGCGCGCCCTTGACCTTCTGAGGCCATCGGACGGCGAGCGGCATGTGGCAGCTTGTGTCGTAGACGTTGGCCTTCGAGCGCGGGAACGGCATGCCGTTGTCGCTGGTCACGACTACGATGGTATTCTCGACGAGGCCTCTCTCGTCCAGGACGGCAAGCTGCTCGCCAAGCTGCCGGTCGAAGAGTTGAACCTCGTAGTAGTAGTCCAGGATGTCGCTGCGGACCTCCGGCGTGTCGGGCAGGAACCCGGGGACAGCCACATCCTCAGCGTTCATGCCGGATCTTGCGCCCGTCCCCAGCTCATAGGGCCGGTGGGGGTTCGTGCTGCCGAACCAGAAGCAGAACGGCTTGTCCTTCGGCGCCTGGTCGAGGAACGCCGCAAAGTCCTTGAACCCGGGGCCTGCGGGATTGCGGATCCGACCGCTTCCCTCCAGCGTTCCAGGCCCCCACGCCTTTCCGGTCTGCCCGACTGAGTACCCGGCCTCCTCGAGGATGTCGGTGTAACACTCGAACCGGCGCGGCAGGAAGCAGTTCAGATTGGCCCCTTCGTCCAGGCGATGCACCCACTGGCCGGTGAGAATCCCCGCACGGGAAGCGGTACACGTCGGGGCGGCGCAGTACGAGTCGTTGAACAGGACCCCCTCCCTCGCCACGCGGTCGAAGTTCGGCGTCTTGACGACCCTGTCGCCGCAGGCTCCCGCATGAGGATACGACCAGTCGTCCGCGATGACGAAGAGAATGTTCGGCCGCTGTTCCGCCGCCTCGGCCGGCAGTACGCCAAAGCCGGTCAGCGCCAGCCCGGCAGCGGCCGTCCCCGCCGTCCTGAAGAACTCACGCCGAGTCAGGTTCGCCATGTTCGTGCTCCTTGCACATTTCACCACGCGTAGGAGGGATCTAGCGTCGGTGAATGACAACGCGAATCCCGATGTCGGGGTTAGCGACCCTAACGGATCGCAGAACCCCTCCTATGAACGCGCGCCAGCGTCTACCAAGGAGCGATCCTCGGTGGGATCGGGTCTATGGTGGCGATGCTCGCGTCGAAGCAGAGCGCCGTCATCTCGGCCTTCAGCCCCGAGTGCTCCTCGCTGTACCAGAGGTTGTCGTGCTCGCCGGGGTCGGCTTGGAGGTCGTACAACTCACCCTCACCCGTTCCGTGAACGACCGCGATCTTGTGGGTCCTCGTGCGGACCATCGAGACACGCAGGCCCGGCTTGTTCGAGCCGACCACGTTGTTGTATGACTCGCAGAACACGCTGTCTCTGTGCTTCTCTATCTTGCCGGTGAGCAGGTCCGTCAGCGGCCGACCCTGCATTTGACTGGGAACAGGCATCCCGGCAACGCCGAGCAGAGTCGGCGCAAGGTCCGTCAGCTCCACGAGGGCATCGCTCTTCACGCCCTGCTCGAAGTGTCCCGGCCACGAAATGATCAGCGGCACACGGACCGAGCAGTCGTAGGTGTAGGGTCCCTTGAGAAAGACGCCGTGGTCGCCCAATAGTTCACCGTGATCGCTGGTAAAGATGACGATGGTATTCTTCCGCCGACCGGTGTCGTCGAGCATCTCGAGGATGCGGCCGACATTGTGGTCTATGTGCTCTATCATCGCGTAGTACGCCGCCTTGATCTCACGTCGTTCGCGGGGAGTCATCTTGCTGAACGGCGGCCGACCGTCGGAGCCTTCGTGGTCAGAGCGCTGGAACGCCGGCTTGTCCGCCAGCTCTCCCTCCACGTAGTCGCAATCGGGCAGTGCGTCCGGATCGTAGCGGTCGAGGTACTCCTTCGGCGGGTCGAACGGATGGTGCGGCGCATAGATGTTGACGCTCATCAGCCACGGGCCCTTGCGGTCCTCCTCTATGAACTCGATCGCCTTGTCCACGCACCATTTGGTCTGATGAAGTTCCGCCGGTATGCCCGCCCAGGCGTAACCTTTGGGGTGATAGAGATCGTCCCACTTGTAACCCTTTGACTCCAGCCATTTGATGTAGTCGTTGTCCTTCCAGTGCCCGGAGGGACCGTGGCTCCAGTTGAAAACCCGGTATCCGTCGTCAATCCGTCTCTCGACCCGTCCGTTGCACGCCGATATGTGCAGCTTGCCGGAGAGCCCGCAGTCGTAGCCGGCGTCGGCGAGCATCTTCGTCACGAGCACCTCGTCCGCGGGGATGTTCTGTCCGTTCTGACGGGCGCGCGTGGCGCGGGGGTAGCGTCCGGTCAGGAACGAGGCCCTGCTCGGCGTGCAGACGGGGCTCTGGCAGAACGCATGGGTAAACGCGACGCCCTCCGACGCCAGACGGTCGAGGTTCGGCGTGCGGATGTGCTTGTTGCCGAGCGACGCGATCGTGTCGTACCGCTGCTGGTCGGTGCATATCCAGAGTATGTTCGGGCGCTCCATCTTCTGATCTCCTTCTGCTCGCGCGCCGCCCTGAGTACCGAGTACCAATCCTATCGATACCGCACCCGCCGCCTTCATGAAATCTCTGCGCGTGATGCCGCTGTCTTTCGCCATGTTTGTTACTCCTGGGTTTCTCCACACCGGTCCACCAGGCGACTGAAGTCACGACTACGAAGGCACGAAGTCCACCTGCGTGGACTGGATTCCCCAGCATCCGCACGGTCACTTCGTCCTTGCTGTAGGCGCGAGTACATCTGCCTGGCGCCTTTGTGCGTTATCAGTACTCCGCCACTCGCTCCGGAATCGGGTCCATCGTGAACACGCTTCTATCGAAGCATTTCTTCAGCATGTCGCACTTAACATCCTTGTGCGCCGGGTTGTCCCACAGGTTATCGAACTCATCCGGGTCCGACTGCAGATCGTACAACTCACCCTCGTCCATGCCATGGAAAGCCGTCAGCTTGTGCGTTCGGGTGCGGACCATCGTCGCGTAGGCCTGAGGGTCGTACTTCTTGTGGAACGGCTGGGCGATGTAGAACTCCGTGAGCACGGAGTCCCGATGAGTATGCGGATCGGCCTCTCCCGCGCAAATATCGTAGAGCGACTTCCCCTGCACCCGGCTGGGAATCGGCATCCCGGCGGCGGTGAGGAGCGTGGGCACGATGTCCACCAGTTCCACGAGCGCGTCGCACGTCAGCCCCTGCTCGAAGTGTCCCGGCCACGAGATGATCAGCGGCACGCGGACCGAGCAGTCGTACATGAACGGGCCCTTCCAGTAGATTCCGTGGTCGCCGAGCAGCTCGCCGTGGTCGCTCTGGAAGACAATGATCGTGTTCTCGCGCTGACCGGTTTCGTCGAGCATCTTCATGATCCGGCCGACGTTGTCGTCTATGAGTTCGACCATCGCGTAGTAGGCGGCGGTGATCTCCCGCCGCTCCCGCGGAGTCATCTTGCTGAATGCCATCCCCCGGTTGCCGTAGGCGCCGTCGTGGTCTATACGCTGGAAGAACGGCTTATTATCGAGCTCGCCGGGCTTGTACTTCGGGTCGGGCAGCTTGTCCGGATCGTAGCGGCCGAGGTACTCCTTGGGCGGATCGAACGGGTGGTGCGGATCGAAGATGTTGACGCTCATGCACCACGGACCCTCGCGCTCCTCGCTGATGAACTCCATCGCCTTCTCGATGCACCATGTCGTCTGATGCAGCTCCCCGGGGACTCCGGGATGCACGTACCGGCCCTTCGCTCCTTCGTAGAGATCCTTCCACTTGTAGCCCTTCGCCTCCAGCCAGTGGATGTATGCGTTCTCCGGCCAGTCGGGGTTGGGGTGGTGGCTCCAGTGGAACTCCCGGTAGCCGTCGTCTATCCGCTGCTCGACTCTCCTGCAGCAGGCAGAGAGGTGGAGCTTGCCGGAGAGCCCGCAGTCGTAGCCCTCATCCGCGAGCATCTTCGTGACGAGCACCTCGTCCTCCGGGATGCACTGGCCATTCTGGCGGGTGCGCGTCGTGCGGGGATAGCGCCCGGTCAGGAACGAGGCCCTGCTTGGCGTGCAGACCGGAGCCTGGCAGAATGCGTTGGTGAATGAGACTCCCTCGGAGACGAGCCGGTCGAGGTTCGGCGTGTTGACGTGCGGATTCCCGAACGCGCGGATGGTATCGAATCTCTGCTGATCGGTGCAGATCCAGAGGATGTTGGGCCCGGGCATAGGGTACTCCTATCATGAAGGTCGGACCTGTCGGACTGGTCGGACGTGTCAGACGCCGTACCCGTTCGGGTGGCCGACGTGCCAGTTCCACGCGGTCTCGATGATCCTGTCCAACTGGGGATACTTGGGCTGCCAGTTCAGCTCTCCGCGCAACTTGTCCGAACCGGCGACGAGCCTCGCGGGGTCACCGGGCCGCCTGCACGCGGGTTCCCACGCTATTCTCCTGCCGACAACCTTCTCCGCCGTCTCGATGACCTGCTTGACGGAGTACCCGTCGCCGTTGCCGAGGTTGTAGGCGGTCGTCTCCGCGCCCCGCTCGAGCGCCCTCAGGGCGAGAATGTGCGCTTCGGCGAGATCGTTCACGTGAATGTAGTCGCGGATACACGTGCCGTCGGGCGTATCCCAGTCGGTGCCGAAAACCCTGATGCTGTCGCGCTTCCCGAGCGGCACCTGCAGGATCAGCGGGATGAGATGCTGCTCCGGTTCGTGGTCCTCGCCGATCTTGCCGTCCGGGTCCGCGCCCGAGGCGTTGAAGTAACGGAGCGAGACCGACTTCATCCCGTAGGCGACGTCATACCATCTCAGGACCTTCTCGAACATCAGCTTCGTCTCGCCGTACGGGTTGGTCGGCGACTGCGGATGGGCCTCCTCGATCGGGACGTGATTCGGCTCCCCGTAGGTTGCCGCGCTGGACGAGAATATGATGTGTTCGACGCCGTGACTCAGCATCGCCTGCAGGAGGTTCAGACCGCCGACCATGTTATTGCGGAAGTACTTCTCGGGGTTCGCAACCGAGTCGCCCACAGCCGCATATGCCGCGAAGTGGACGACGGCATCTATGGGATAGTCCTCGAAAGCGCGATAGACCGACTGCGGGTCCATCAGGTCGCCCCGGAAGATCTCGCCGCCTAGCACGGCCTCGGGATGGCCGAGTTCCATGCTGTCGAACGTGACGGTCTCGTAGCCGTGTTCGAGCAGCATTTTGACGGTGTGTGAACCTATGTACCCGGCGCCGCCGGTGACGAGTATCATTATGAGCCTCCGTTTCCGAGCAGAGTCTAACACCGGGCCACGAGGAGTGTCAATCGCGGCGAGCGCGAACGAACCTCACTTCGCGCACATCAGCCAGGCTCACCTCGTACGCGCCGTCGGATGCGCGTTTGCGGACCGAGGACGCGCCCGGCCTCCATTCACTATCGGCGAACCGTATGAAGAGCGACCCGGACGGAGTTCCGGCCTCACGACGGATCTCGACAGAGTCCTTGGTGACTCTCACGGTCAGGACGAGGTCGTGCCAGCGGATTCGATCAATAGCGAGCGACGGCCACGAGGAAGGGATATTCGGATCGAGCCGGAAGCCGTCCACCATCGGCGCGAATCCGAGGAATCCGTCTATCATCACCTGCGGGACGAGCACGCTCTCAAAGAACTCGGCGTCGAGCCCGAGCCCACCGGCCGTTCCTCCGCCCTGGAGCGTTCCCTCGCGCGACCCGTCGTAGTACTTCCGGTAGCCGCCCGCCGCCTGCACCTCATCGAACCAGCGGATGATCTCCTGCAGGCGGGCCCAGGCATTGTCCGCCCCAAGGACTCGTACGCGGTCGATCAGGTCGTGGTAGCTCCATCCGAGCACCGCGCCGCCATCCTGGACCTGCGCGCCCCAGGGGATACTCTCCGGCGCCGACCAGCCCCAGAAGTAGTACTCCGTGTTCCGCTTCGTCGTCCCCCGAGGGCCGAACCGCCAGTGGTAGATATCCGCGCCCTGAGCCGTATCACCCTTGACGATGCGATCGCCGTTCAGCCACGCCATGATGGAGCGCGCGTGCTCGGGCGTTGCGAAGTCGTAGTAGACCGCCTCCATGTTCGGCGAGGTCATCCCGTAGTCGTGGGTCTTGCCGTCCGCGTCTATGCAGGGTATGAAGCGGCCGGTCTTCGGGTTCCAGAACATCTTGTTGCCGACCGTCTTAACCTCGGCCGCGTGTTTCTCAAGCATATCCGGCTCGAAGGCCAGCGTCCCGACCGGAACGTTCCATTCGGGATGCGCCCTGATCTCCCGCTCGACCCGGGCCATCCTCAAGAGCGCCGCGTAGTACATCATGCTCGCATAGCAGTCCTTGTAGCCGAACGGGACGATATCCCAGTAGTTGTCGCCGATGCCGTTCCCAAACGCGATCTGCTTCTCGCCGTTGACGAACCTGAGGCCGCTGCGGCCCTCGTGGCCGACCCATGTGTTGAAGACGAACTTCCTCTCCAGCGCCTGATGCTCGGTCATGGTGTATCGGAGCGCCGTCCGCATCCGGTTGACGTTCCGGCGCAGGAAGTTGATGTCGCCGGTCCAGTCGAAGTAGGTCGAGCAGCCGATGACGTAGTTCTGGCCGTTGATGTCATGCCGCGTGTCATACGTCGTGAAGAATCCTTGAACGGTGACGTCAGCGCCCGGTTTCGGATTGCCGAACCCGATGCGAAGCCTGGCGACATGCCCGTTCCATTCCGGATGCTTGTACATCGGGATGACGAGATGCGTGACGGTCGTGCCCTCGTATGGCTCGAAGTACATCCGCCGGTCCGGGCCGAATCGCGGATGCTCCTTGGTCGTCCACTCGACGAACGGCTTGGCGTTTCCGAGGCCGGACGCCTTCCACCTGAGCTGCAGGAACGGCGACTGGAAGGTGTCAATATCATGCTTGGGCGCGGTGATCATCGCGCGCGGCTCGGCGAGCCTGAGATCCCATCCGTACTCGCCGATGCCCTTGTCCTCGATACCTGTGGTCTGCCAGCCTTCGGTGGTGTTGAGGTTCGCCGGACGCCAGTGGCCGTCCACCGTATCCTTGAAGGAGAAGTGCCAGCCCATGCCGCCCACTCCGCCGTGCCAGTAGGGAAACGGCCAGCCGAGCGGATGGGCGATCGAGGCGTGCTGGTGAACCGACACGTAGCCTTCCTTGTCAATCATCCTGCTGCTGAGCACGTCGTTCCACTGCTGACGGAACGCATCCGAAGAGCCCTCGACCGCAGGCCAGAGTGACGGGGTCGGCAGCCACGGGTCCCAGAGCGTCGCCTTCGGGCCGGCGCCGGGGTAGTGAAGCCAGTAGAGCTCCCGCAGGCTCTCCATCTGCTTCTCGAAGCCGGGAACCGCAAAGCGCGGGAAATCGTCTGGAATGCCCATAGTCTCACCTCTGCATTGGAAGGGAATCAGGACGATCGCGAACAGCACAAGGTATCGCATTCTTGCCTCCGTGACCGGCGCAGGTACTTCTACGGCGTGATCACAGTTCGTATTCGCCGCCCGGTGCAGCGTACCCTGCGCGGGATTTCGCCTGCGGCGCAGACCGGCTTGACGCACGGTCTCCGCCCGTGGGATGATGTGTGCGCTGCGAGAATCAGTCCGGGAGACAAATGATGATTCTAAGGAAGATACTGTGTCTGACCGCCATTGCCGCATGCTTGCTCGTATCGGGGACGGCAGTTGCGGAAGAGGGGAAGCCCTTCCGGCCGCCGGCCATTCCCCTGGCGACGCACAATCCATACTTCAGCGTGTGGCAGATGAGCGACCGCCTGACCGACGACTGGGCAAAGCACTGGACCGGCGGCGTGAATGCGATCGGCGGAATCGTGATGGTGGACGGCAAGCCCTATCGGTACGCAGGGATGACGCCGAACAAGTTCCCGTTGGTAGAGCAGACCGGCCTCGAGGTGACCCCGACTCGCTCGATCTACACTCTCGAGGCCGGCGGAGTGCGAACGACGCTCACGTTCACATCGCCCGTACTGGCGAATGATATTGATCTTCTCACGAGGCCGGTGAGCTACGTCACATGGGATATGAGGGCTGCCGACGGCAGGACGCACGACGTGAAGGTGTACTTCGACGTCCCCGGCGAGTGGGCGGTCAATTCGCCCGACCAGAAGGTGCGCTGGAACAGATACCAACTCGAGGGCATGGACTTGCTCAGCATCGGCACCGACGAGCAGCCGATCCTGAAGCGGGCGGGCGACGGAGTGCGGATCGACTGGGGCTATGTCTACCTCGGCGTCCCGGGCGCGACCGACACCGTCATCATGGACGGCAACAAGGCGAGAGATCATTTCGCTTCGACCGGCAAACTCCCGCCCGCGGACGACATGGGCATGCCCCGCGCCGAGCACGATGCATGGCCGACGATGTGCTGCATGTTCGATCTGGGCAAGGTCGGAACATCGCCGGTCTCGCGCCATGTGTTGATCGCCTACGACGAGGTCTTCGCGGTCGAGTACATGGAGCGGAGACTCCGGCCGTACTGGAAGCGGACCGGCATGGACATGGGCCAGCTTCTCACGACCGCCGAGGCGGATTATCCCTCGCTCATGTCAAGGTGCGCAGCGTTCGACGATCAGCTCGTCGCAGACCTGACCAAGGTCGGCGGCCCGAAGTACGCGTCGCTCTGTGCAGCGGCATACCGTCAGTGCGCGGCAGGTCACGGGTACGCGGCCGACTTCGACGGCGCGCTGATGGCCTTCTCGAAGGAGAACACGAGCAACGGCTGCATCGGGACGGTCGACATCGCCTACCCCGCGTCGCCGTTCTGGATGCTGCTCAACCCGAGGGTCCTCGAGGCGAACCTGACTCCCGTGATGGAATACGCCCGGTCGGCGCGCTGGAAGTGGCCGTTTGCTCCGCATGACCTCGGCACGTATCCGCTGGCGAACGGGCAGGTCTACGGCGGCGGCGAGCGCACCGAGGAGAACCAGATGCCGGTCGAGGAGTCGGGCAACATGATCCTCATGATCGCCGCCCTGGCGAAGATCGAGGGAAACGCCGATTACGCTGCGAAGTACTGGAGCCTGATCTCCCGCTGGGCGGAGTACCTGCGTGAGAAGGGCATGGACCCGGAGAACCAGCTCTGCACCGACGACTTCATGGGCCACCTGGCGCACAACGCGAACCTCTCGATCAAGGCGATCGAGGCGCTCGGGGCATACGGCATGCTTGCGGATATGATCGGCCAAGAGGAGACGGCCGCCGAATACCGAAAGCTCGCAAGGGAGATGGCCGCCGAGTGGGTCAATATGGCGGACGACGGCGATCACTTCCGTCTGGCGTTCGACAAGCCGGGCACGTGGAGCCAGAAGTACAACCTCGTGTGGGACGGGCTGCTCGGCCTCAACCTCTTCCCGCCGGATATCGCCCGCAAGGAGATCGCCTTCTACAAGACGAAGCAGAACGAACTCGGCCTGCCGCTCGACGTTCGCGGGACTCTCACCAAGACCGACTGGCTGATCTGGACGGCGACGATGACCGAATCGAGGACCGACTTCGAGGCATTCGTCGGCCCTGCTTACAACTACTACAATCGAACCACGGCGCGGGTCCCGATGACCGATCTGTACTACACGGACAACCTGGAGAAGGCCTGGCTTCACTCACGGCCGGTGATCGGCGGGATATTCATTAAGATGCTCTCAGACCGGGCGATGTGGAAGAAGTGGGCGGGGAGGGCTGGCAAATAGTAAACATCGTTGTAGGAGCGGATTCCGATCCGCGATCGTTTGTGCTCCAAGGCCGTCTCTCGATACACGCGCCCGAGCGCACTCGAGACTGGACGGTTCTAGCTGCCGAACAGAAGTACCGATCTCCTCGAATAGCCACTCTGGTGGCATAACGAGAGGCCAACCCAGCCATCGCCGACTGGAGTCGCCTCCTACGACAGAGTTGGGGGAATCAGCACGTGAAGACACGGAATCTTGCGCTTATAGCTATCATCGTATGCCTCGCGGGAGGCACGTCACACGCTAAGCCTGAGCCGGCGCTGGCGGACCTGGCCGGGACCGACTTTGAGGGCGGCGCGGCGAATCTGTACGGCTCGACGATGGCCGGCGAGATACAGGTGAACTACGTTTACGCCGAACCGACCGGGGGGCACTCGACTATGCAGGCGACATTCGAGGTCAAGTCGGTCCCAGAGCAGCCGATGTTCCTACACCTCAGGGGTCGGGACGACGACGGCCCGAAGCAGTGCGCAATCGCCCTCGAACTGAACGGCAAGACGATCTTCAGCGGCCCGAACGACTTCACCAGCAAGGAGTGGCAGACCCACAGGTTCGCCATCCCCCCCGGCGTGCTGAAGGCAGGGCAGAACACGCTCGTCGTCCGATGCACTGAGAAGGAGGGAGGGCTCGGCTGGCCGCCGTGGTTCCAGGCGGCAAGATGCATCGTCGGGCCGGAGGACTTTGTGATCGTCCGCGACCTCAGCAAGGACTTCTGGATCGAGATGCCGGAGAAGCGTCGTCCGTTCCCGGAGCCGCTCGCCGCCGGACAGAAGCCCGGGTTCGCGATGCGCGGCACCAAGGGGTGGATGTGGACGCCCGAGCAGTATCTCGCAGAGATTCCGGTGCTGGCCCGGTACAAGATGAACTTCCTCCAGAACTGCTACACGAGCATGTGCGATGTAGAACATTATGCGTGGGGCAACCCGGAGGTCAACCGTTGGTGGGAGGACCTCCCGGCTGAGAAGAAGGCCGCTTACGAGAACATCGTAAGCCAGTGTCAGAAGAATGGGATCGAGTTCTGTTTCAGCATGAACCCGAACCTCTGCAGCAAGCGCCCACTGGACTACAAGTCGGACAAGGACATCGCCGATCTCTGGAAGCACTACTCGTGGATGCAGGGGCTCGGCGTGAAGTGGTTCAACATCTCGCTCGACGACATCAGCCACGGGATCGATGCGTCCGGACAGGCCAGGGTGGTCAACATCATCTTCGAGCGGTTGAAGGCTAAGGACCCGAAGGCGCAGATGATCTTCTGCCCGACGTTCTACTGGGGCGACGGGACGGACCCGGCGGCGAAGGCTTACCTCGAGATCCTCGCGAAGGAGCTCGACAAGGACGTCTACCTCTTCTGGACCGGCGACAGCGTGGTCGGCAACATCACCCGCAGAGCCGCCGAGACATACAAGGGCATCGCCGGGCACCGCCTCTTCCTGTGGGACAACTACCCCGTGAACGACGCGCACCCCACCATGCACCTCGGTCCGGTGATCAATCGCGATGCGGACCTCTGCGAGGCGGTCGACGGTTACATGAGCAATCCGCTGTGCCAGCAGAACGAGTGGAACCGCCTCCCGATGCTGACCTGCGCCGACTACGCGTACAACCCCTATGCCTACGACCCAATGCGTTCGATCGGCCAGGCGATCCTGCATCTCGGCAGGACCTCCGAGGAGCGCCAGGTGCTCAAGGAGGCGGTCGAGATCTACCCAGGCTTCGTGATCCTCGGCAAGCCGCAGACCGGCCTGAACCCGGTGCGCGATCAGTTCAACAAGATCATCGCCACGCCGCACTCCCGATACGTCGCGGAGGGATACATTCGCACCATCGAGGCGTTCGCGAACAAAGCAGACCGGGTCTTCCCAGATCGCTGCAAGGCAGAGCGCCAGACGATCCACAACGACATCGCGTTCCTCAGGAAACTGCTGGAATCCCGATACGGGCAGTAGTCTCTCGTACTGCTATTCCTGGTCGTATTCGGAAAACCGTTCGGGCCGGAGTTGGACTCCGGTCCGCATCACTCACCGGCGGAGTTGAATTCCGACAAACCCAGTGGGCGGGCCTGGAGTCCAACTCCAGGCCCAACGTGGGTTTGGGCCAAGTTCGGACTGCGGCCCACAGAGGAAGTAACCTCGCCCGCGTTGAACCTTGATCCTTGAACTTTGAGCCTGAGAGGGGTGCAGAAACAAGATGGATTACTTCTTCACTGAAGAACAGCAGATGATTCGGGAAGTCGCCCGCGAGATCGCCGAGAAAAGAATTCGGCCGGTCGCCGCCGAGTTCGACGAATCGGGCGAGTTCCCCTGGGAGATCACGAAGGCGATCGCTGAGGCCGATCTCTTCCGCGTTTTCATACCTGAGGAGTACGAGGGCATGGACCTCGGCTCGCCGATCATGAACATGTGCATCGTCACCGAGGAGCTGTCGAAGGCGTGCGGCGGCATCTCCCTCGGATTCGCCGCGACCGGACTCGGCACGATGCCGATCCTCATCGCAGGCAGCGACGAGCAGAAGGCCAAGTGGCTCCCCCGGATCGCCGGCGGGACGCTGGCGGCATTCGGCCTGACCGAGGCCAACGCCGGATCGGACGCAGGCGCCGTCGCCACGACCGCTATCCTCGACGGCGACGAGTACGTCGTGAACGGCACCAAGCAGTGGATCACCAACGGCGGCGAGGCGGAGATCTACACGATCTTCTGTGTGACCGACCCGACCAGAGGCCCCCGCGGCGTTTCGACCATCGTCGTCGAGAAGGACACGCCCGGCTTCACGTTCGGCAAGAAGGAAGACAAGATGGGCATCCGCGCGTCGGCGACCCGCGAGCTGATCTTCCAGGACTGCCGCGTGCCCAAGGAGAACGTGCTCGGCAAGCCGGGATCGGGCTTCTTCAACGCGATGAAGACGTTCGACATGTCCCGGCCCGGTGTCGCGTCCCAGGCGCTCGGAATCGCTCAGGGCGCGCTCGATCTGGCGGTGAAGTACTCCCGCGAGCGCAGGCAGTTCGGCCAGCCAATCTCCGCGTTCCAGGGACTGCGCTGGATGCTCGCCGACATGGGGATGAAGGTCGAGGCCGCCCGCGCGCTCATCTATGCAACCGCCCGATGGATCGACCAGGCCAAGCCGAAGAAGGCGACG
This sequence comes from Armatimonadota bacterium, assembly GCA_017993055.1. Lineage (NCBI taxonomy): Bacteria > Bacillati > Armatimonadota > Armatimonadota bacterium. The sequence goes on along the minus strand of JAGONM010000012.1, from coordinate 60,669 downwards.
ACTTACTCCGCGATGGCGAAGTGCTTCGCCTCCGACGTGGCGATGGAGGTCACGACGAACGCGCTCCAGGTCTTCGGCGGGTACGGCTACATGAAGGAGTACCCGATCGAGAAGTACATGCGCGACGCGAAGATCACCCAGATTTACGAGGGCACTAACCAGATTCAGCGCGAGGAGATCTCCAAGGGCCTGATCGCGGCCGCGGCCGCCGGGGAGTAGGAGATGCGTGTAGAGATCGGTATTCTGTACCCAAAGGAGATGGATTGAGAAGACGTCGCCGTGTTCTCCGAAACATTCATCTCCTAGATGAGAACGGCATGGTTGCATGCAACCCTCGGGATCGTGAGGCTGCTCATCGTGCGCAGGTTGAGGGCATCGCGTCGGATAATCCTGATGAGGTAACCTGCAGGAACTGCTGGCCGGCGATCCGAAGGATGAGAGAACTCAAGCGCCGTGCAGGAAAGCCATGAAGGAATACGCAGTCATCTACGAAAAAGGCCCCACGAGTTGGGGGGCACACGTCCCAGACCTCCCCATCTGTGTTGCGGTCGGCGGCACCTTGGAGGAAGTTCAGAAGCTCATCAAGGAAGCCATAGAGCTTTATCTGGAAACGTTGAAGGACGAAGGAAAACCTGTACCTGAGCCGGTAACAGATGTCGGGAAGATTCGTGTAGCCGCATAGACAAGGTCGGAAACGGTAACCAGCCCCGATTCTCCCATGAGAGTCGGGGTTTTTGTATAAGGAGCAAACGATGCCGAAGCTGTTCATCATAGCGCTGTTGTGTTCGGCGGCGCTTCTCACAAGCTCATTCGGGGCCGGGTCGGCGAAGACCCGGCGGACGGCAATCACGGATGACGAGATCGCCACCGCACGCGAGAACATCGAGAGGTACCAGTGGGCGAAAGACACGGTCAAGGGCCTGAAGGACGACGTCATCCGGTCTTCGTGGTGCGAGGTCGGGAAGACGGCCGATCAGCTCCTCGATGTGCCCGATGAGCAGCTCTGGGACCTGATGCCGGACACCCGTATCCACCGCGAGTACTACGTGAACCAGCACAAGGGCTGCCCGGTCCACGGCCTCGAGATCAAGAAGTTCAGCGTCTTCCACCCCTGGAAGATCGACCCGTTCAACAAACCGTTCAAGATCCAGTGCCCGGTCGGCGGCGAGTGGTATCCCTCAAACGACTTCGCGGCCGGTGATCTGACATCCGGCGACTTCCCGGACGACGGCACGGGATTCACCCCCCCTAATCCCCCCCTTGCCAATGGGGGGATTGGTGGGGTGAAGGACGGCGACACCTACTACTTCATCGGCGAGTACATCCATGCCGTCTACCTCAACGGCGTTCGGCCTGCGCTCGATCGGCTCTCGCAGCTCTACCTGTTCACCGGCGACAAGCGATATGCGCACAAGGCGGCGGTAATCCTGATGCGCCTCGCCGAGCAGTTCCCGAACTCGACCGACAAGAAGGACCGCTGCTACAAGTATCCGTATGCCGTTCGGTCCGGGCTGATCACCGACTACATCTGGTCGTGCAGCGACGTGGCGGGCATCGCGGCGGCATACGATCGGATCTACGATGCGCTGGACGATCCCGACACGGTCGCGTTCGTATCGAGCAAGATCCCGGGCATCAAGACCGGCGCGGACATTCGATGCTACGTCGAGGAGAACATCGTCCGAGTCGGGGCCAAGGCACTCCGGGACACCGTCATCGTTGGGAACTTCGGGATGCATCAGAACTCCGCGGCCACCCTCGCCCTGGTGATGGACGACGTGAAGGGCACAAACAAGCCTGACTCGCTCGAGATGATCGACTGGCTCTACTACAAGTGCACCGGCCCTCTGCGCACGTTCGCGCGCAACTCGCTATTCAAGGACGGTGGAGGCGCGGAGAGCATCGGCTACAACACGAGCAAGCTCGCCATGCTCCCGACGATGGAGAAGGTCGAGCAGCTTCGGAAGCTCCATCCGCAGGAGATAGAAGCGGCCCGCTACCCGGTGATGTGGGATGAGCCGAAACTGAAGGCCATGGTCGGCAGCTACTTCATGGACCTGATCACGCTCGATCGCTACTACCCCGGCGTCGGCGACTGCACGCCCGAGCCGATGCACCCGACCGACCGCGACAGGGGACTCAGGTCACTTCTGAGCGGCTATGGCGAGACCGTCTACCGGCAGTACGGCGACGAGCGCGCGGCCACGACTCTGATGGACTCGAACGGCAAGATCAGCCACGCGTCAGTCTTAAGGAAGCCGATAGACGATGAGATCCGCCGAGCCGTGAAGAAGCTCGGCACGTTCCTTCCGCGCCGGACTCAGGCATTCGACGGCTACCGGCTGGCGATTGCGCGCTCCGGCAGTAACGAGGACCAGCGGGCGCTGTGGGTGTTCTACGGCGCGCATCCCGCGCATAACCATCGCGATCCGATGAACCTCGGCTTCCAGGCGCTCGGCAAGGCGCTGCTCCCCGACCTCGGCTACCCGAAGTCGTGGGATTTTGCGGCCACCTGGGAGACGCACATCGCCACGCACAACACGGTGATGATCGATCGGAAGAACCCGACGATCCATGACTTCGGGCGCCTGATATCGCTCCAGTCGGCGGACGGGATCGAGATGATCGACTCGCAGGAAGACCCCTACCGCACCGATGAGCTTGCTTTCGGTGAAGGTGGCGACCGTCTCTACCGGCGCACGAGCCTGATGATCGACCTGTCGCCCCAGGACTGCTACATGGCCGACATCTTTCGCGTTCGAGGTGGAACTGAGCACTGGCAGAGTTGGCACGGCCCGGCCGTTCCGCCCGTATATGAGGGTCCGGCGCTAGTCCAGCAGTCGAAGGGCACTCTGGCCGGTGAGGATGTCGAGTACAACACAAAGCGTCCCGGCCCGGACGGCAAGCCGCTCCTGGACTACCAGGCGATTTTCACCAACGTCCGCAGAGGGCCGGTGACAGCGCTTTGGTCGCTCGATTATGACTGTGCCGGAGAGCGGAAGGTTCACATCCGCGTGACCGGGCTGCCCGAGCCGGGGACGGAACTCGTCCTCGCGGATGGACGCGCTCCTTCGCAGCCGGATGATTACACGGTCACCTACTCCCTAGCCTGCCGGAAAGACGATGCGCCTTTGACCAGCGAGTACCTGACGGTGATCGAGCCGTACTCGGGCACGCGCGTGGTAGACCGCATCGAGCGCCTGGAACCGCAGGGCAAGGCAGTCGAGGGCTATCGTCCGGCGGGCATCCGCGTGGCGACGAGAGAGACGCAGGACACGATTCTCTCGACCGGGATACCAGACGGGTCGGCCAAGCTGGGTAACATGGCCCTGATGGGCGATGTCGGCCTTGTGCGGCAAGAGGGAGAGCGGATCGAGCGGCTCTTCCTGTCGAGTGGGACGCTTCTGATCGCCGGCGACACCTCGATCAGCCTGGCGCGCGCGGAGAACGCGAGCCAAATCATCGCCCTGGACCGAGTCGCGAATGAGATCACCGTAGACATGACTATCGGCGACCCGAAGGCACTGATCGGCCGGCGGATCCGGATCGAGGGCATGCAACGATGTGACGCATATGAGGTCGTGGGGGCGAAGGTGGCCGCAGATGGCGCTGTTCGATTGACTCTCGGAACGACGAGCCTGCTCGCCGAGGGTGTGGCGGTCGGCTTCGCAGACGGCGTCATTAGGAACAAGACTATGCTCGACTTCGCCGCACTGAGCCAGGGCGATGGCGTATGGCATTCGAGCTACTCACTCTACCGGGGCGCGGTGATCGAGAACGAGAGCGGCGACGCATACCTCCGCGTCCGCGGGGCATTCGGCAGCCGAGCGCCCGAGGATGTTCGGTACGATGTTATTCTTGACAAGACGAACAAACGGTCTGCCGATGACCTGAAGTCGGTGTTCGCCGACGCTGACGGCGACGGACGCGCGACCTTCCACCTCTACGAGTACGGAATCGGCGACTGGGCAGTCGTGCCGGGACTGGCCACGCTCTACGCCACCGGCGACGGCACATACTCCCTCGAGGCGACCGACGACGTCACCATCTCACTGCCCTGCCCCACCGGGTCTCGGTTGTCTATTCGAAAGGCTTCGGGCACGGAGTGGGCCGAGGTCGGGCGATCGAGCGATGGCGTGGTGTACGCCGCGATCCCGCTCTCCGGCTTCGGCGGAAGTGCGGAGATTCGCGTCGAGAACTGAGAGCGCAGAAAGGAATTCGCGCCCCGCAGTCGAATACTCAGATTACACGGCACAGGCGTGTGAGCGGTGCGGACGCTGTCCGCTGCAGGCGCTCAGAGAATAACACAAAGAGGTGCACATCATGGCAAGAGCTTACAATTTCAACGCAGGACCCGCGGCCTTGCCGCTCCCGGTTCTGGAGAAGGCGCAGGCGGAGATGACCGATTATGCCGGGAGCGGCATGTCGGTAATGGAGCTGTCACACCGCTCCAAGGAGTTCCAGGCGATCATTGACGCCGCCGAGGCGAACGTCCGAAGCCTGATGGGCGTCTCGGACGACTACGCGGTGCTGTTCCTTCAGGGCGGCGCCAGCCTCCAGTTCGCCACGATCCCGATGAGCTTCCGGCGCGCCGGCAAGACCGCGGACTACGTAGACACTGGAAGCTGGGCGTCGAAGGCGACAAAGGAAGCTAAGATCACCGGCTCGACGCACATCGCATGGTCCGGCAAAGAAGCGGGCTATCCTCGATGTCCGAAGCCTGGCGATCTCGACGTCAGCGCCGGCACCGAGTACCTTCACATCTGCTCGAACGAGACGATCGGCGGCATTCGGTTCACGGAGTTCCCGAAGACCGACGCCCTGATCGCCGACATGTCGAGCGAGATCATGTCACGCGTGATTGACGTCAACCGGTTTGCGATGATCTACGCCGGCGCTCAGAAGAACCTCGGTCCTTCAGGGCTGGCGCTCGTGATCCTGCGGAAGGACCTGCTGGAGCGCGAGGCCGAAAGCCAGCCGATCTTCTTCAAGTACGGCACGCACGTCGAGAACACCAGCCTCTACAACACGCCGAACACCTGGGGCATCTACATCTTGAAGCTCGTCACCGAGTGGCTGCAGGGACTCGGAGGCATCGCAGGCATCCAGAAGATCAACGAGCGGAAGGCCGGCAAGCTATACGCAGAGATTGACTCGAGCGGTTTCTGGAAGTGCCCGATTGACACAGAGAGCCGTTCGATCATGAACGTCGTGTGGCGGCTTCCGAGCGAGGAACTGGAAGAGAAGTTCGTATCCGAGTCGAAGAAGGCGGGGTTGGTCGGCCTCAAGGGGCACCGGTCCGTCGGCGGTCTGCGGGCGAGCATCTACAACGCCGTCCCCGAGGCGGCTGTGGACGCGCTCGTGGCGTTCATGAAGGAGTTCAAATCGGCGAACGGCTAGCCTCAGCACGGAGCGAGAGGGTGTACGGAACGTATGCGGTCAGTTGCACGGTTCCACGAGGAAGATGCCGGCGTCGGCCATGAGATTCGGTAGGTATCGGACTATGCGGCAGTTGCCGTCGTCCGTGGTCCGCAGCGCGATCTCTTTCAGCACCCGCAGGTCGGCCACGCGGCAGAAGTCGCGGAAGTCCGCAAGCGTGGCCAAGTGGATGTTGGGGGTGTCATACCATTCGTAAGGAAGCCTGGGGCTCTTCGGCATCCGGCCGTTGACGAAGAGCTGCCATCTGATACGAAGGAAGCCGAAGTTCGGCAAGCTGATGATGCACTTCCTGCCGACACGAGCCATCTCCTTGATCAGGGTCAGGGGCCGGTGCAGGACCTGGATGGTGTTCGTCATGATCACGTAGTCCACCGACTTGTCCGTATAGTCGGCGAGGCCCTTGTCTAGGTCGCCGTGGTGGATGTTGAACAGCCCCTTCGCCACGCAGGCCTGGATGCATTCCTCCCTGAGTTCGATGCCCTCGGCGCGGACGTGCTTCATCACCTTGAGAGCCTTCAGCAGGTCGCCCTCGCCGCATCCAAGGTCCATCACCCGGCTGCCCTCTTCGATCAGATCAATGATGATCCTGTGCTCCGGCGCGAGTTTCAGGACGGTCCCGTTCTCTTCGAGTTTGATCTCTTGTGTCATGTTGGTTCGGAGCAGATTGCAGGGATTCTGCCCTCCGGAGCGTCCGGCTAGGTATTCGCGTATCCGTGCCTCAGGAAGTTGGACACCGACGCGGTTAGTCTCTCCCACTCGACCAGAAACGCGTCGTGCCCGTACGCGGTCTCGATTTCCATGTAGATCGCATCGAGATTGTTGCCCCGAAGCGCCTTTACTATCTTCTTGGACTCGCTGGACGGGAAGAGCCAGTCCGACGAGAAGGAGATGACCAAAAACTTAGCCCTGGCTCGAGCGAACGCCTTCTCGAGCGACCCGTACTGCCGCTCCATGTCGAAATAGTCCATCGCCTTGGTAATGTACAGATAGGAGTTTGCGTCGAAACGCTCCACGAAGCTCTCCCCCTGGTAATCCAGGTAGCTCTCCACCTCGAACTCCGTCCTGAAGTCATACGCGTACTCGTCCTTCTCCTTGTTCTGGAGGCGACGGCCGAACTTCCTCATCATCGATTCTTCAGAGAGGTACGTGATATGACCGATCATCCGCGCCAGCGAGAGGCCCCTGCCCGAGCTTGACTTCCTGTAGTAGTCGCCGTCCATGTACTCCGGGTTGGACATGATGGCGTCTCTGCCGACCCAGTCGAAGGCAATTCCCTGGGGGGAAAGTTGTGCCGTGGTTGCCAGCGGTATCGCCAATCGGACCATATCCGGGTAGCTGCACGCCCACTCCAGCACCTGCATCCCACCCATCGAGCCGCCGATCACGCACAGCAGCCTCTCAATGCCCAGATGGTCTATCAGAGCCTTCTGGGCGTTCACCATATCCCTGATAGTGACGACAGGGAAGGACCTGCCGTACTCTCTGCTCGTAGTCGGGTCTATCGAGTTCGGCCCGGTGGATCCTTTGCATCCGCCGATCACGTTCGAGCAGACGACGAAGTACTTGTTCGTGTCCATGGCCCTGCCGGGGCCGACCATGTCGTCCCACCAGCCCGGCTTCCTGTCGTCAGGCTTGTGGCGCCCTGCAACGTGCGCGTCGCCGGATAGGGCATGGAGCACGAGGATAGTGTTGTCCTTCGCCTCGTTCAACTCGCCGTAGGTCTCGTAGGCGAGCGTAATCGGACCGAGCTTCCGCCCGCATTCGAGTTCCATCTCGTTCGGCGGCTCGGCAAACGTGAAGTACTGCGTCTCTACGATTCCGACCGATCCTTCTTCGATCACGCCTCTATTATCCGCTCTCGGGCTCGCAGTAGTCAACCATCTGACCCGTCTGAAGTATCCGACCGGTCAGACGGCGAACTTCCGCCCGTGCACGTTCACGAAGTTCCACACGTCGAGCACCGGGTGCAGGACCGGCTCGCTCTCCTGAACGTACCGCTTCGCGCGCTCCCACTCCTGAGCGGCGGACTCCATGTTGCCGCGCGCCCTTGCCTCGAGCGCGTTCGAGAGCATCGCGCATATCTCGGCGTGGTGCCGCAAGTACTCCCACGACTTCGCCCAGCACGGATTGCTGTTCGCAGCATTGCGCTCGATCACCGGCAGGAACTCCTTCGCGACTCCGGGGATCCTGCCCAGTCTCTCGGCGACCTCCGGGTCAACGACCGTCTTCTCGCCGCGCATGTAGACGGGATCGAACAAGTCCGTGATCTTCGCCATGTACTCCCGGCAGGCGGCTCCGTCAGGACCGAACGCGCTCTCGAAGTAGTCGCGGGCGATCTCGTCGAAACTCAGGTCCCGATTCCAGAGAGTCCTGGCCATCACGGTCATCGGGAGCCCCGTCGGGAAGTATGCGCGCTGGACCTGGCAACTGCTCAGGCCGTTGAGCCCGAGGTCCCTCAATCCCAGCATGTCCTGCCCGACGATCTGCGCCGTCTGAGTGTACCCGGGATCGTGCACGTGGTCCCACATGAAGTGGTAGTCGAAGTCGAAGCTGTCGCCCGAGAATAGGCTCTGCCACTCCCGCAGGAACGCGACGTTCGCATCCACGCTCTTAGGGAACTCGAGCTTGTTGCGCCTGAACTCCGGCAGTTCAGGGAGCGATTCCGATGCCGAGAAGGACGTGCTGTAGGTCCGGGTGATCGGCGCGAACATCAGGATGAACCGCTCCGGGTTCGCGAGCTTCTCCTCCAGCGGCGGCCAGAGCAGGTCAACGTATATCAGGAACACTATCCGCGTGCTCAGCCCTCTTGATGCGAGCAGTTCGTCGAGTTCGTTCAGCATCCTGACGTAAAGGTCCGACGGACGCGTGTCCCGGCACATCTCACACTCGCAGTGATTGTTCACGCCGTCCGCGAGCCAGAAGTGCATGATGTCAATCTGTGGATGCTCCCGCGCATAGTCGGCGATCTCGGTGATGACGATCCGGCGGGCATCCGGGTTGCCGTAGCATAGGTTCGTGTTGAGGGCGATTCCGCCCCAGAGTTCCCGTCTGCCGTCTACCTCCGCCAGGTACTTGACCGACGCCTCAGGCACCTCTCCCTCGTACTTCACCCATCCCGTGCCGCTGATCCCGAACGGCTCGCAGGTCCACCCGTGGCCGACCGCGTGATACAGCAGGTCGCGACGCTTGATCTCATCTACCGCCTGGGTAGTATACTCCCGCGCCTGCTCGATAGAGATGTGATCACCGGGCATCGCGGGATTGTTCTCGTGCGAGTACCAGCGGTCGAAGAAGGTGTGTCCCTCCCGGAACTGGATGAAGTAGCCGTTCATCCCGACCCTGGGCAGCCATTCGATGTTGTCGCGCACGTGCTCGATGCTCACTGCGCCCTCGATGCAGATACCCCTGTGGCGGTATGACGGCGTCTCGGAGAGTTCCACCGGCGGAAGACCGTCAAGGGCAGGGACATACTCGCCGTCAACGCCCGGACGGACCCACCGGCAGCCGAGTTCGGTGAGGTAACGGTAGACGGCCAGCAGCACGCTCCGGGGATTGTTCCCGACGACATATCCCCTGCCGTCCCACACTCTGATGCTGACGGCATCGTCTACGACCGGATCGGCTACCGACGGCATCTCGATCCTCAGGTCGGACGCCAACCCGACGTTGATCCCATCCGGCGACCTCCCGATCTTGATCGAGGCGTCAGCCCCGGTCATACGACGCAGGTACTTCGCCAGTTCCCCAGCCGCATACCTTACCGTCTGATGATCCCCGATGCAGTTGACTTGCATATCTACGCTCGTGATTTCGCCAGCGCCTGTTCGATATCTGCGATGATGTCGTTCACGTCCTCGATGCCGACCGACATGCGGATGAAGTCCTCGGTAACACCCGACGCGCGCTGCTCCTCAGGCGTGAGCTGCTGGTGAGTCGTGCTCGCGGGATGTATGACGAGCGACTTGGCATCGCCGACGTTCGCCAGGTGGCTGAGCAGTTCGACCGAGTTGATGAACTTGATGCCGGCTTGCTTCCCGTCCTTGATGCCGAAGCCGAGCATCCCGCCTGCGCCCTTCGGCAGGTACTTTTTCGCGCGCTCGTGGTCGGGATGGCTCGGGAGGCCCGGATACGTCACCCACGATACGCTCGGGTGCTTCTCCAAATACTCCGCCACCTTCAGCGCGTTCGAGCAGTGCCTCTCCATCCTGAGAGAGAGCGTTTCGATGCCCTGCATGATCAGGAACGCGTTGAACGGACTGATAGCCGGACCAAGATCGCGCAGAAGCGCGACCCTCGCCCGGGCGATGTATGCTGCCGGACCGCACGCGTCGGAAAAGACCATGCCGTGGTAGCTCGGATCGGGCTCCGTGAAGTGCGGGAACTTGCCGTTCGTCCAGTCGAACCTGCCCGAGTCCACGATCGCGCCTCCGATGGACGTGCCGTGGCCTCCCATCCACTTCGTCAGCGAATGGACCACTACGTCCGCGCCGTGCTCGATCGGTCGGCACAGATAAGGCGTGGCGAACGTGTTGTCTATGATCAGCGGGATGCCCGCGTCGCGCGCGACCTTCGCGATGCCCTCGATGTCCGGCACGTTGAGCCCCGGGTTGCCGATGGTCTCAGTGTACAGGCATTTCGTCCGGGGCGTGATCGCCTTCGCGAAGTTCGCGGGATCGCTCCCATCGACGAACTCAGCCTCGATGCCAAGCCGTGACAGTGTATGCTTGAAGAGCGTATACGTTCCGCCATAGAGGCTCGACGACGAAACGATCTCGTCGCCCGCCTTCGCCAGGTTCAGGATCGATATCATCTCCGCCGACTGCCCGGACGACACGGCGAGCGCGCCCATGCCGCCCTCCAGCATCGCGACTCTCTCCTCCAGAACACCCGTCGTCGGGTTCATGATCCGCGTGTAGATGTTGCCTGCCTCGCTCAGCGAGAACAGGCGCGCCGCGTGGTCCGTGTCCTTGAACACGTACGACGTCGTCTGATAGATGGGCACCGCCCGCGATCCGGTAGCCGGATCGGGAGATTGTCCGCCGTGCAGCGCGATGGTGTCGAAGCCGAGTTTCCTGTCCATTGGGAGAACTCCTTCCCGGGAGTTTTGTACGAAAGCATAGCAGATCAGGGAGGGCTCTGCAAGCGACACTCGGCCCGAGATGCAGGTAATCGCCCTCCTCCGTCGAACAGTCCGGTAACACTCGCATCGAAATGGGGGGCATGGACATGCATGCAGGACACATCATCGCAATGTGCGCGCTCGCAGGACTTATCGTCGGCGCTCAGGCCGCCGCGGAAGGACTTCCGCTCGTGAAGAATGGCAAAAGCGACTACACGATCGTGCTCTCGAAGGAGGCTTCCCCGTCAGAGGAGCATGCCGCTGAGGAACTTCAGAACTTCCTGTTCGAGATCAGCGGCGCGAAGCTGCCGATCGAGATCGAGGGAGACACGGTCCCGGCTCGGATGATCGTCCTCGGCGACGGAGAGACTCGCCGGCTGAGGGGCACTCCGATAGATATCAGGGCGCTCGGCGACGAGGGCTACACGATCCGCACCTTCGGCCCGGACCTCATCATCGTCGGGGGCAGGTTGCGAGGCACGATGTACGGCGTCTACACGTTCCTGGAAAAGGTGCTCGGGTGCCGGTGGTATTCACCGACCGTGAGCTACATTCCGAAGCAGCGGACCATCATCCTGCCGAGGCTCGACATCACCGAGACGCCGAGCTTCGAGTACCGCGAACCGTTCTACTCCGGCGCTTTCGATGCGGACTGGGCCGCGCGCAACAAGTGCAACGGCAACCATGCCAAACTCGACGACACTCGGGGCGGCAAGGTGAGCTACGGCCGGTTCGTCCATACGTTCGCCGAACTGATCCCACCCGCCAAGTACTTCAAAGACCACCCCGAGTACTTCTCGCTGGTCGACGGCAAGCGCCAGGACGGCTATGCCCAGATCTGCATGACCAATCCCGAGGTCCTGAAGATCGCCACCGACGGCGTGATGAAGTGGATCGCCGATGACCCTAAGGCGACGATATTCTCCGTCTCCCAGAACGATACGTACAAGAACTGCCAGTGCGACGCGTGCAGAGCCGTCGATGCCGAGGAGGGCAGTCCCTCCGGCCTCATGCTCCGCTTCGTCAACGCGATCGCCGACGAGGTGGCAAAGAAGCATCCGAACGTGCTGATTGACACACTCGCCTATCAATGGACCGAGAAGCCGCCGAAGATCACCAAGCCGAGGCCGAACGTCCGCGTCCGCCTCTGTCCCATCTCCAACTGCCAGCACCATCCCTATGAGCGGTGCGAGCAGAACGCGGGCTTCATGGACAACATTCGCAACTGGAGCAATATCACCGACTGTCTCTACATCTGGCACTACAACACGGTCTTCCCGAACTACCTGCTCCCGCTCCCGGACCTTGACGAGTTGAAGGCCGACGTTCCGATGTACAAGCGGTTCGGCGTAAAGGGCATGTTCATGCAGGGCACGTACAACGCCGGTTGGGGTCCCGACGGCGGCGCGGGTTTCATGGACGACCTGAAAGCCTACATGCTCGCCAAGACGCTCTGGGACGAGGGCGCGGACGTGAACCTGGTGATCGCCGATTTCCTGGTCGGCTTCTACGGCAAGGCCGCCGAGCCGATTCACGAGTGGCTGAAGGCGATGCACAAGAAGGTTCGCGACGAGAACCTGCACGGCAACATCTGGGCCAATGAAGGCGCCGGTCACCTGTCGCCGGAGATCCTGGCGAAGGGCGAGGAGTGCTTCGACAGGGCCGAGAAGCTGGCGGAGAACCCCGGGGTACTCGCCCGCGTAAAGCATGCCCGCCTCTCGCTCGAGTATGTCAAGGTCATGCGCGAGGCCAAGCGTGCCGGCGAGAAGGGCACGCCCGAGGAGAAAGCCGCCGCACTCGGATGGCTGACCGACTTCCGCGACCGGTGCAAGGCCGACGGAATCACCCAATGGTCCGAGTGGCAGCCGATGGACGCCAACTTCGATGCCCTCGCCGCACCGCTACGGAAATGACGTGGAGCATGAACCGATATGATTAGAATCGTGCTTTGTGCGGCGGCGATGCTGATCGCCTGCGCAGCATCAGGAGGTAACATGGGCGCGGTGATAGAGAACGACCTCATCCGGCTGGAGGTCTCACCCGACGGTCTGGGGCTTCGATTCGTTGACAAGGCAACCGGCACGGACTACTGCCGCGCTGAGCAGTCGCCCTTCGCCAGGATAAGCAAGGACGGCAGGAGTTTCGCCGCCTCGGAAGTGCGCAGCAGTTCCGGCGGCATCCGAGTGCGGTTCGGGGATGCGAAGGTCGAAGCCGTCCTGAGAGCGACGGCGGTGAAGCGCTACATCGTCCTCGAAGTCGTCTCGCTCAGCGGCGACGGCGTCGAGCAACTCACTTTCGTGGATGTGCCGCTGAGACTGAAGGGTCAGCCCGATGAACCTTTCGCGGCGTGCGCGCTCGCCCTGAACCTGAGGACCTACGTCTCACCGCTTCCAGGTCCAGCCGGCGCTCTGAGTGCGAGCTGCATGCGCCGGGTCGGGTTCGCTGGAGCCAAGGCGGCTCTGATCGGATGCCCTCAGGCCGAGCTTCGCGACGTGATAAAGGAAGTAGTCAGTGCGGCCGAGGACCTTCCGCACTCGCCCGTCGGAGGCCCCTGGGCGCTCGACGGCCCGGACAACTACCGATCGTACCTCTTCAACTTCGACGGCATCACCGTAGACACAGCCGACGAGTGGATCAAGCTCGCCAAGTCCCTGGGAATCACACAGATAGACTTCCACGGCGGAAGCTCTTTCCGGTTCGGCGACTGCCAGCCGAATCCCGCGCGGTATCCAAGAGGATTCGACGATCTGAAGGCCGCCATAGACAAGCTCCATGCCGCCGGGATCCAGGCCGGCCTGCACACCTACGCCGCCTGCATAGACAAGCGCACCCCCTGGGTGACGCCGGTGCCCGACCCGAGGCTCGGCAAGGATGCAACCTTCACGCTGGCTCAGGACATGACCGCAAGTGACGCGGTGGTTAGCGTGCGCGAATCCACAGAGAAGATGTCCGCCATCACGGGCTTCTTCGTGCGGAACAGCGTGACCCTGCAGATAGACGACGAGTTGATCACGTACACGGGCGTCTCGAAGGAGCCGCCTTACGCGTTCACCGGCTGCACTCGCGGGGTGCTCGGGACGCGCGTCTCGGAGCACAAGAAGGGAGCGAAGGTCGGCCACCTGAAGGAGGTCTTCGGGTACTTCCAGCCCGACCACAAGACGACGCTCTTCACCGAGGTCGCTGCGAAGTCTGCCGAGGCCTTCAATCGCTGCGGATTCGACACGATCTACCTCGACGCGCTCGATGCCGAGGACATCTTCGACGGCTCCGAGTACGGCTGGCACTGGGGATCGAAGTTCGCCTTCGAGCTGTACAAGAGACTGGAGAAGCCTGCGCTGATGGAGATGAGCACCTTCCATCACCATCTGTGGTACGTCCGCTCGCGGATGGGCGCGTGGGATCATCCCAGCCGCAGCTACAAGAAGTTCATTGACAATCACTGCGCCGCGAACGAGAACAACAAGCGCATATTCATGCCCAGCCAGCTCGGCTGGTGGGCGGTGAAGACATGGGGCGGGGCGCTGGTCGAGCCGACCATGCCCGACGACATCGAGTACCTCTGCGCCAAGTGCCTGGGGAACGATACGGGTCTCGCGCTGATGGGCATCTCGCCCGCTGATCTCGGCAACACCTACATGATTCGCCTCGCGGACATCATGAGGCGCTGGGAAACCCTGCGAGCCGCTAACGTCGTGCCGGAGTCTATCAAGGCTCGTCTTCGAGAGCCGGGCAGGGACTTCACGTTAGAGCAGGACACCTCCGGCAACTATGTGTTCATCCCGACGAAGTACGACAAACATCGAGTGGAAGGTATCGGCGGATGGAGCAACTCGTGGACGGTTGCCAACGCCTTCGACCGCCAGCCCGCGCGAATACGCATCGAGGCGCTGATGTCGGCCGCGCCCTACGATTCGCCGGATGGCGTCACGGTGGCCGGATTCACCGACCCGTCAGAGATGCCGCGGCGATTCAGCCCTCCGGAGATATCTGCGAGCCTCACCTCGGCATCGGATATCGTCAAGGCGGGTGACGTCAGCGGGAAACTCACCGCAGAGAGCAAGCTGCCCGGCAGACAGGGCGCATGGGCCATGGTCGGCAAGAAGTGGGAAGCTCCCATTGACATTTCGGCTGCACAGGCGCTCGGCGTCTGGATTCACGGCGACGGAAGCGGGGCGATCCTGAACGTCCAACTGCGCAGCCCGGCGCATGTGTCGGAAGCCCACGGCGAGCACTACGTGAAGCTGGACTTCACTGGCTGGCGGTACTTCGAGTTGATCGAGCCTGAGGGCGAGCGCTTTGCCGACTACTCATGGCCGTACAACCGCCCTGAGGCCGACTGGAACAACACCTGGAACGAAGAGGAAGGCCAGAAGCCTCACTGGATATGGGGCGCATACTTCATCTACCGCGAGAACGTGAACTTCGGCAAGGTCGAGCAGTTAAGCCTGTGGTACAACAACCTCCCATCGGGCAAGCCCGTCACGACTTACCTCAGCCCGATCAAGGCGCTTCCGCTCGTCAACGGTAAGCTGGTGAACCCCGCCATCACCGTCGGCGGGAAGAAAGTGACCTTCCCGGTCGAGATCGAGAGCGGCTGCTACCTGGAGTTCAACTCCATGGCCGACTGCAAGCTCTACGGCCCGCAGGGAGCGCTGATTCGCGAGGTGAAGCCGGAGGGGGAGGCGCCGATCCTGGAACGCGGGGATTACGCCGTCAGCTTTGACTGCGGCAGCCTGCCGGGAATCAACCCCCGTGCCAGAGTCACGGTCATCAGCGAGGGTAAGCCGCTCGAGCCGGCCGTAGCGTTCACCGGAGGCACGGGAAGGTAAGCATGAAACTCTGTTCCATCTTCATCCTGATCCTCATCCTGTCGGGGCCCTGCCTCGCGCGGACGCCGGGCGCCCTGAACGTTCGCGACTTCGGCGCCAAGGGCGACGGAGCCACCGACGACACATCAGCTTTCCAGAAGGCGCTCGACGCGTGCGCCAGGCAGGACGGCGGGATCGTCGAGGTCCCGGCCGGCCAGTATATGATCAAGACGCACCTCGCCATCCCGCGAGCGGTCACGCTCGAGGGCACCTGGCGCGCACCCGCGAGCGTCAACGAGTACCACAAGGTTCCCGGCAAGCCCGAATCCGGCCCCGATCTGAAGGGCAGTGTTCTGCTGGCAGTTGAGGGGGCAGGCAGCGAAACCGGCACTCCGTTCATCACGCTCGACCGCTGCTCGACGCTGAAGGGGGTGACTGTCTTCTATCCCGAGCAGACGAAGACCAATCCGCCCAAAATGTATCCCTGGTGCGTGGCGACCGTCGGCGCGGACAACTGCTCGATCGTAGACTGCCTGCTCGTCAATCCCTACCAGGCCGTGGACTTCGGCAGCCGCGTCTCCGGTCGGCACTACATCCGCAACCTCTACGCTCAACCGCTGCGGCGCGGTGTGTGGATTGACTACTGCATAGACATCGGCCGGATCGAGAACGTCCACCTCTGGCCGTTCTGGACGGCCGGCGACCCCGACAGCCCGGTCGGCAGGTTCATGCTCGAGCATGGCGAGGCCTTCATCTTCGGTCGGAGCGACTGGCAGTACGTCACCAACTGCTTTGCCATAAGCTACAAGGTCGGCATGAAGTTCGTGCGCGGCCAGGGGACCGGTCCATATGAAGGCGCGGGCAACTACCTGCTCACCCAGAGCGGCGCAGATGCCTGCGACATAGCGGTGCTAGTCGAGGAGACCCAGGGCCACAGCGGCGTCAGCTTCTCGAACTCGCAGATCTTCGGCGACATCATCGTCAGGGACACGAACATCGGCATGATCCGCTTCACCGGCTGCGGGATCTTCGGCAGCGAGCACTCGAAGAACAACGTTGGGGCGGCCGACATCTCCGGCAGGGGCCGAGTCTCGTTCGACAACTGCCACTTCTACTGCATAGACCGCGGCATCAAGGCCGACGACATCATTCGCGTCCGCGAGGGCCGCATCAGCATCACCAACTGCGTGTTCCTCAACATGTACGATGCGCCGTTCAACAATCGTCCGATCGTCCTAGACCCGCCGGTCCGAGCGGCGGTCATCACCGGCAACGAGTTCTACGGCCCCGGCACGATCGTCAACAACTCCGAGGGTCAGGTCGTCATCAAGGACAACGTCGCAGACACTGACGAGTGATATGGAGAACCCATGACTGTCACGATCGCACTTGTGCTCGCCGTGCTGCCGATCATCGCGGCGGCCGCCGACAGCCTGCCGATCATCAGCGGCAACTTCAGCGTCAACCATATCCAGCATTCGCCGATCGGCGCGTGGCCGGACCCCAACTTCAACGGAGAGCCGGTCCCGCCGCCGGAGAACTGGGCGGGTCACCACGCGTCCGGTCTGATGGCCTACGAGGATTACGTCGCATGGGGCGCGGTCGAGACTGCGCCCGGCAAGTGGGACTGGAGTCGGCAGCTCGAGGTTGCGACCAATCAGCGCGCGGGCGGCCTGGAGTACGACGCCTACCTCTGGCTGATGAATCCCCCCCTGTGGATGCGTGAGGGCAAGCTCCCGGCGAACGATCCCGATGCGCCGGACCATTTCACCATGATGCGCTGCCTCGAGCACGGCGAGGAGACGTACACCTTCTCCATCTGGGACCCGGCCACCGCGAAATGGTTCGGCCGCTGGTACAAGCACATGGCTCAGGCGCTCGGCGATAGGCTCGGGCGCACGTACATCGGGTTAGTCGGTCCATACGGCGAGGGCAACTACCCGCTCCCGATCCCCGACTGGGTCAAGATCGGCCACTCCCACGAGGGCTACTGGTGCGGCGATCCGTATGCCCGCAAGGCATTCAGCGCCTCGTTTCGCAAGCAGTACAAGTCGCTCCCGGCGCTCAACAAGGCCTGGGGGACGAGATTCCTCAGGTGGAGCGAGGTCGAATTCCCGCCCGAGATCAAGGCCGGCAAGCTGCTCAAGGCCGAGGAGCGGAGCGACGCGAAGGCCCGACGCCGATGGATCGACTTCATCAGGTGGTATCACCAGTCGCTCATAGACTTCTCCGTAGAGGTGACCAACGAGGCGAAGAAGTACATCCCGATCGAGAGGTTGAAGATGAAGCCCGGCGGATCGGCCGGCGGCGTGAACCCGATCGCCTGGGGGACCTACTGCCCAGGGTACGCGAAGGCCGTCTCACCCCCCCTTGCGAAGGTGGGGATCAAGGGGCGGTGGAAGATGCGCCTCCAGCCCGCCGACTGCCACGGACGACCGTTCGGCGACCGATGGTACGGCACCGCGTACCGGTTCTACGGCATCCCGTTCACGACCGAGCCCGCGGGCGGCCTCGACCAGCGGACCTTCCTGCGCCGCGTCTTCATGGATGCCTCCAACGGCACGTCCGAAATGTTCAGCTATGAGTGGGACAAGCACAAGGAAGACGGCCTGAAGTGGATTCATCTCTACCGGGGCGTGCCGTCGATCACCGATGTGGCGGTCTACTGCCCGACCACCTGGTATCGCATGAACGGCGACATCTGGCCCGTAATCCGCGCGGCGGACGCCCTCCGCGACATCACCGACTTCGAGGTGGCGGACGAGCTTCTGATCGAGGACGACTACCTCGCGAAGAGCAAGACCCGCGTGCTGATCTGGCTCGGCGGCCCGGTAACTGAGCGTGTGGTGCTCGAGAAGATCCTCGAGTGGGTCGAGAACGGTGGAATCCTCGTCTGGGGATCCGGCGAGAAGCCTGCCGATGTAGAAGGTCGGACTGACATCAGCGACAAGCTGTTCCCTATTATGATTACCTATGAAGCAGGTGTTCCGTCACAAGGCAGAGTGGGACGAGGGATTGTGCTGGGCAAGTTCCGCATGCCGGACGAGAAGGACATGCTGAGCGAACTGGTGCGCTGGGCCGTCTACCGCGCGGACAGGTTAGACAGCAGGCTCAAGAGCGCTCCCGAGGTGGACAGCCGGGCGGACAACGTCTGGACCGCCGTCTTCCCGGACATGATGCTGCTCTACAACAACGGCGACAAGCCTGCCGACGTCGAGCGCACATGGCAGAGTAACACCCACAATGCCCGCGTGGAGCCCGGTGAACTCGTCGAGATCAGGCTCTGATTGACCGCGTGGCCTCTGTACCGCTATAATGCAGCAAACTCAGGCATAACCCCCGGTGCCTTCGGACAACGGAGTCGAACCACCCACATGAAGAAATCACCAGGCCCTATCCTTCTCGCAGTTCTCCTGTTCGCATTGATAGCGCCGGCAGCTTGTCAGGACTTCGCCCAAGGCATCGTATACAACGACGCCAATCTCAACAGAGCGCGCGACCCCGGTGAGAAAGGGATCGCGGGCGTCCGAGTCTCGAACGGGCGCGTGATAGTGCAGACCGATTCGTCGGGCGCCTACCGGCTTCCCGTGGACGACGATACCATCATTTTCGTCACAAAGCCGCGGGGCTGGATGAACCCGGTTGACGCGAACAACCATCCGCAGTTCTACTACGTCCACAAGCCGAAGGGCTCGCCGCCACAGAAGTACAAAGGCGTTGACCCGACCGGACCGCTTCCCGAATCGGTGGATTTCCCGCTGTTCAAGCGCGAGGAGCCCGACCGCTTCAAGGCGATCTTCTTCGGCGACACCCAGCCTTCGAGCAAGGCGTCGGTTTTCACCCTGGGCCACGACATCGTCGAGGAACTCGTCGGCGCAGACGCGGCCTTCGGCGTTACACTCGGAGATGTAGTCGGCGACAGCCTGGCCCTGTACGAGGACGTCGCCGCAGCGCACGGGCTGATCGGCATCCCCTGGTATTACGTCAAGGGCAACCACGACACGAACTACGACGGTCGGCCGTATCACCACCTGACGGCCGAAACCTGGGCGCGCGTCTTCGGTCCGCCGTATTTCTCTTTCGACTACGGTCCGGTGCATTTCGTGGTGCTGAACAATCCGTACTACGAGCACGACGGCAGGTACACCGCCGAACTGGATTTTCGGCAGAAGCTGTGGCTCAGGCGCGATCTGGAGTTCGTACCGAAGGATCAACTCATCGTCTTCATGATGCACATACCGATTCACTGGATGTTGGACAGGGCGGAGGTATTCCAGTTATTCCAGGACCGCCCGAACACCTTCTCGATATCAGGACACACTCACACCCTGTATCAGGTCTTCTGCGGAGAGGCTCACGGATGGAAGGGGCCTCAACCTCACCATCACCTCATAAACGGGGCCGCGTGCGGAGCATGGTGGCGGGGAGCTCCGGACGAAGTCGGTCAGCCTCATTCCACCGGGGCCGACGGCACGCCGAACGGGTACACCATTGCATCGTTCGACGCGGCGGCGTACTCCTTCCGCTACAAGGCCGCAAGGCGCCCCGCCGACTATCAGATGAACATCTTCGCACCTGAGGAAGTCCCGTCGGCCGACACGGGAGCGACCGACGTCGTCGCCAACGTCTTCGCCGGCTCGCCGATGTCGAAGATCGAGATGAAGCTGGGCGACGGCCCGTGGGTCGAGATGTCGAGAGTCGCGGAGCCCGATCCATACTACCTGCGGATCAAGGAGCTCGAGGACAAGCTGACGAAGCCCCTGCTGTGGCGGGCGGTCCAGGCTCCGGGAAACAGCGCCCATATCTGGAAGGCAAAGCTTCCGGCCGGCGTTCCACCAGGCACGTACCTGATCCATGTGCGCTCGAAGGACGTCTTCGGCCAGACCGACATCGGCCGCCGGGTGATATACGTTCGCTAGAGGCGGATGCGCTCATCCTCACTAAGGAGGCAGTCGGGCAGGCATTTGTCAGGGCACGGCCTGGTGCAGGGCTCCATGTGGATGATCGCGGTGCTGTCCGGGTAGTGCTCCTTGATCGAGGCCACGATCTCGTCGTGCACTCGATGAGACTCATCTACCGACATGCTTCCGTCCACCAGCAGGTGGAACTGGATGAACCGGTGCGCCCCGGATTTCCTGGTTCGGAGGCGGTGAAAACCTCTGACGACAGGCGTCCAGACCATCACGTGCTCGCGAATCTGTCGTTCCTCGTCTGCGGGCAGGCTGACATCGAGGAGATCGCGCGCGGATTGAACGGTCAGGTGATAGGCGGCCCTCACGATCAGGACCGCCACCGCAATCGCGGCAACCGGGTCGATCCAATGGAGGTTCACCTGAGGCGCGATGATGTCGTTCAGCCAGAGCAAGGTCAATCCGACCATTACGCCGGCCGATGTGTAGACATCCGTGCGCAGGTGCCATGCATCCGCCTGCAGTGCGACGGAGTCGGTCTCCCTGCCGATCTTGAAGAGCCTCTGAGAGACGATGATGTTGACCACCGCCGAGACGAGCATCACCGCGGTGCCGAGTGCCACATGCTGCAGAGGCTCGGGATGCAGAAGCTTCTTGACCGCCTCGTAGACGATCCACCCGGCGGCGACAAAGATCAGAAGCGCCTCGACGGTGCCGGAGATGTTCTCATACTTGCCGTGCCCGAAAGGATGGTCCTCATCAGCGGGCTGGCCCGATGTCTTTACCGCGAACCATGCGATCAGCGCCGCGAGCAGATCGACCCCCGAGTGTATGCCCTCCGAGATGATCGAAACCGACCCGGTGAATAGCCCTACCGCTACTTTCAGCAGCACCAGAGTGGTATTGGAGGCCACCGAGAGCAGCGCCACGCCGGTTTTGCGTCGTTGCTGGTCCATGCTCACCCACACAATCAAAGAAGCCCTGCGGGACTCTAGCAGTCCCGCAGGGCTTGTATTCTCCTGCTGCCCGAGGCTAAGACTCGGGCCCAGCCGCGCCCCGACATTCCCGGAGCCGCCTGTTCCGGGCGTAGTATAACCCAGATCAGGTTGACCGTCAAGCTGAGTCACTCAGATTCGTCGGTATCGTCATTGCTCGTACCAGCGCGCTTCAACCGCCTCGACACGGCGTCTCTCAACAGGAACTCGATCTCCGCGTTCGCGCTCCGGAGGTCCGCCGCAGCCAAGCGCTGGACGTCATCCCAGAGATTCATACTTATCCGCAGCGGAAAGGCTTTTTTCACTGTGCTGCCTCGAGATCAGAGGACTCGTTACTACTGATAGAGCGTTCCCGCGTTTACCACCGGCTGGGCCGCGTGCTCGCTGCACAGTACCACCAGAAGGTTCGAAACCATCGCGGCCTTGCGCTCATCGTCCAACGGCAGCTTCTTGTACTCTTCCAAGCGGTCGAGTGCCATTTCGACCATACCGACCGCGCCCTCGACGATCTTCTGCCGGGCGGCGATGATCGCGGATGCCTGCTGCCTGCGAAGCATCGCCCCGGCGATCTCGGGGGCGTATGCCAGGTGGGAGAGCCGCGCCTCGATGACTTCGACACCCGCCGCCGCCAAGCGCTCCTGCAGTTCCGACTGAAGCGCCTTGCTCACTTCGTCGGCGTTCCTTCGGAGGGACTCGTGCTCGTCCTCGGCGTCGTAGGGGTACGATGACGCGAGATGCCTTACCGCGGTCTCGCTCTGAAGTTGCACGTACTGTACGTAGTTGTCAACCTCGAATGAAGCCTCGTAGGTGTCCCTGACCTTCCAGACGACAATCGCCGCGATCTCGACGGGGTTCCCCGCCAGGTCGTTGACCTTGAGTTTGTCACCGTTCAATGTTCTGATACGCAGAGAGACTTTGCGCTTGGAGTAGAACGGGCACACCCACTTGAACCCGCTGTCCTTGATCGTGCCTTTGTACCTTCCGGCCAGGAGAAGCACCGCGCTTCCATTCGGCTCGACGACTACCCACCCGCCCGGGATGAAAACCATCGTAAGAGTGAAGAGTGCGATCGCCGCCCCGAGCCGCCAGGCATCAGGCTGTCCCTGAACGGCGGTGATGAAGATGAAGATCTCGATCGCCAGCAGCGCTATGAACACCGCCAGGACGAGCCATCCTGAGATGGGCTTGACTTCGTATTCGTGCGTCATGGCACACGACCTCCTTGATATGAAGATGATATCAACATGATATCATATCGGCGCCGTTTGTCAAGCACTTTTTTCGCCGAGTCCGCGGGGAAGGCGTACAAGGGAACAGGGAGGGTCCGGAGGCCCTCCCTCTGATACAGCCGGATAGGCTTCTCGGCGGTTTGCTTCTCGGAAAAACATAACATCACCCTGAAGGAATCCCCGGAGTCGTCCGATAATATATGTGGGTGATTTGAAGGAACAAGCACACTTTGTCACATTTGCGCTAAGGTCTTCTTCCTCTACAGCCCGTCCCAAATGCGGACGGGCTGTTTTTTTGCGCCAACCCTCGAGTCTGGACACCCTGACGGCTGATATGGTAGTATTCGCCCATCTACCTCGGAGGGACAAGCCGCTCATGCTTTCGGATGTGGAGATCGCGCAGCACGCAGAGCCGAGCCCGGTCACGGAGATCGCGGCGTCGCTCGGCCTTGCGGAGGACGAACTCGAACTTTTCGGCAAGTACAAGGCCAAGATCTCGCTCTCGGTCATGGACCGCCTCAAGGACAAGCCGAAAGCGAAACTCATACTCGTGACGGCTATCACGCCGACGCCGGCGGGCGAAGGCAAGACGACCACCACCGTCGGCCTGGGCGACGCGTTGCACCGCATGGGCAAGAAAGCCTGCATCGCCATACGCGAGCCGTCGCTCGGACCGTGTTTCGGCATCAAAGGCGGCGCGGCGGGCGGCGGGTATGCCCAGGTCATCCCGATGGAGGACATCAACCTCCACTTCACGGGGGATTTCCACGCGATCACCACCGCCCACAACCTGCTGGCTGCGATGCTGGACAATCACCTGCACCAGGGCAATGACCTGCGAATCGACCCGCGCAGCGTCACGTGGAAGCGCGTGCTCGACATGAACGACCGCGCCCTACGCAACATCGTGGTCGGGCTCGGCGGCAAGCCGAACGGCGTGCCGAGGGAGTCAGGTTTCGGCATAACGACCGCCTCAGAGGTCATGGCCACCCTGTGCCTCGCAAGCGACCTGACGGATCTCCGGGAGCGGCTCGGACGCATCGTGGTAGGCTTCAACCTCGAGGGAGAGCCGGTTACGGCGCGAGACCTCCAGGCCAACGGCGCTATGGCCGCCGTCCTGAAGGACGCGATCGTGCCGAACCTCGTTCAGACGCTCGAACACACTCCGGCATTCGTCCACGGAGGGCCTTTCGGCAACATCGCCCACGGCTGCAACTCGGTCATCGCGACCAGGATGGGCCTGCACCTCGCGGACTACCTCGTCACCGAGGCCGGGTTCGGCTCGGACCTCGGCGCGGAGAAGTTCTTTGACATCAAGTGCCGGGCAGCTGGATTCGTTCCGGACGCGGCGGTGGTCGTGGCCACGGTTCGCGCGCTGAAGATGCACGGGGGCGTGCCGAAATCCGATCTGGACAAGCCGGACATGCTGGCCGTCGAGCGGGGCATACCGAACCTGATCAAGCACTGCGAGAACATGCGGACATTCGGCCTGCCGCCGGTGGTGTGCATCAACCGGTTTGCCTCGGACACCGACGAGGAGATCAACTATCTATTGCTGAGGTGCGACGTTCACGGGCTTCCGGCGGCGGTCGCGACGCACTGGGCAGACGGCGGAGAGGGCGCATCGGAGTTGGCCGGTATGGTTCTTCAGGCACTCGAGAGACCGAGCCAGTTCCGAATGCTCTACGATGCGCGGATGCGGTTGAAATCCAAGATCGGGCTGATATCGGCGGAGGTCTACGGAGCTGAGGGAGTCGTGTACACCGAGGAAGCCGAGAGGAAGATCAAACAGCTGGAGTCGCTGGGATTCGGGGAACTCCCGATCTGCATGGCGAAGACGCAGGCATCGCTCTCCGACAATCCCAACGTCCTCGGGCGGCCGGTCGGGTTTCATATTACCGTGAAGGATCTGAAAGTGTCAGCGGGCGCGGGGTTCGTAGTCGCCTACACGGGCAGCATCATGACCATGCCCGGCCTGCCGAAAAGGCCGGCGGCGGAACGGATTGACCTGGACGGGGACGGGAAGATCACGGGCCTGTTCTGAGTGCCGAACATGGAGTCTGGGAGGAAGCAGCGCTCCCTCCCCGATCGTCATCGCTTCTGTATGGATGTCCTCGCATATCCCCCGGTCCGGAGTCCAGAGCCTAGGCCGCCTCAGCGCGCTCCTCACAGATCTCCAGCATCTTGATGAATGCCTCGACCATTGCGGGGTCGAACTGGGTGCCGGCGCACTGCCTCAGTTCCTCTCGAGCCTCGGCCGGCGACATCGCCCTGGCGTGAGGCCGGGTAACCATCATCGCGTGATACGCATCGGCGATGCCGATGATCCGCGCTATCAGCGGGATCTCCTCGCCCTTGAGGCAGTTCGGATACCCGTGGCCGTCCCAGCGCTCATGATGGTACAAGATGCCCGGAAGCATCGAGCGCAGGTGCGGCGACTTCTGCACGATGGCGTAACCCATCGCAGCGTGGCCGCGTATCATGCGCTGATCCTCGTCCGTGTACACTCCGTCCTTGTTCAGCACGTCGTCGGGCACGCCGAGCTTGCCGACGTCGTGCAGCAGGCTGGCGATTCGCACGTCGTTCTGCTCCTCTTCCGACATGCCCAGTGCCTGAGCCAGTGCCACCGCGCTCTTCATCACGTCACGGGAGAAACCGGGGTAGCGCTGACCCTTGGCATCAACGGCCGCCGCTATCGCCTCGATCGTGCTGACGTCGGTGGCGTGAAGTAGCAGGTAGAGCTTGTACGGATCGCTCGTCTTGTCGTCGCGGATATCGTTGCTGAACGTCACACTGCGGTTCCGCCCCATTGACTTGGCCTGATACATGGCAAGGTCGGCCGCCATGATGAGGCCCTCGCGCTCCACGCTGTGTATCGGGTATTGGGCAACACCCAGGCTGATCGTGACGGAAATGGTCTCTCCATCTCCGCCGGTGAAGCAGTGCCTCTGCACCGCCAGACGCACTCGCTCGGCGGCAATCTGCGCCTCCTCGAGCGCAGTCTCAGGCAGGACCAGGGCGAATTCCTCTCCGCCGTAGCGCGCCACGACGTCAATGTCCCGTACCTCTGCGCTGAGGATGCGGGCAACATCCTTGAGGACGATATCGCCCACCGGATGCCCGTGGGTGTCGTTCAGCGTCTTGAAGTTGTCAATGTCGAGCATGATCACCGAGACCGGCCTGCCGAACCTCTCGGCGCGGCTCAGCTCGACGGAGAGTCTCTCCTGGAAGTGGCGGTGGTTGTACAGATTCGTCAGGCTGTCCGTGTTGGCCCTCTCGACCAGTTTGTCGTGGCTCTCTCGCAGAGCGATCACCATCCGGTTGAACCCGCCTGCCAGAAGGCCGAGTTCGTCCTTCGAACTGACGGGGATGACCACGTCGAGATTGCCCTGTTCGACCTTGCCCGCCGCGCCGATCAGATCGCGGAGAGGCCGAGTGATGGCTCTGGCGAGCGAAATCGCGCCCAGCAGGCCGACGAGAAGAGCGGCCGCGAATGTCGCCAGCAGGCGGTTCTGGGACTGCTCGATCGCCGCGTCAATGGAGGCGGAGGAGAACCCGACCGATATGCTGCCCTTCTCGTCCGGCCGCACCATGGCAGGCACGCGAATGGCGTTGAAGTCTTCCCCACCGGGACGGGCTATCCGCCGAATCGAACCGAGCATCTGCCTGGCGCTGGGCATGCGAGAGGCGCTCTTCGCCTCGTTCGTGGTCGCCCTGTCATGAACAAAGATCGCCTGTCCATCTGAGTCCCTGATCACGACGTAGGTGATGTCGCGATCAGTGTGCATGATCCGTTCGGTGAACTCCCGATAGAGGGCATCATTGCTGCCTTGCCCGAGCGGCGTGTAGGACAGGGCGAGAACCTTCGACAGGGTCTCGTACTTCTCAATCTTCTCCTCAGTAAGAGCCGCCTTCTGACCGGACATCTCAACGTGCCCGACGGCCAGCAGCAATGCGAAGAGCAGGCCGGTTGTAAGAACACAGATTCGCGATTCGAGACTACTTCGAGATCTCATACTGCAAAGATTCCTCCCGCGATAATAGGAGTACTTACACATACGAGGCTCTCCGGACCTGGGGGGAAGAGACTCGCCTTTCTGACATTATCGGTTGTGCAAACGTTGTCATTAGGGGTTGAGAGGCTGAAATCGGACAAGGGCGCGGAGTAACGGAGACGGAGAGCGCCGGATGATCTAGGGGCGCCGCAGGAGGGCGATCGCGTGGCACTCGATGCCGAGCCCCTCGCCTATGCGTCCGAGACCCTCGGCGGTGGTCGCCTTGATGCCGACTTGCGACGGGGTGATACCGAGCGCCTCGGCCACCGCGCGGCGCATATCCTCCACTCTCGCCGCGATCCGGGGGCGTTCGGCTATCAGCGTGGCGTCAACGTTGCCCACCAGCCAACCGGCATCGGCGATCCGCTCCGCGACGCGCCGAAGCAGCTGCGTGCTGCGGATACCCTTGTACGAGGCGTCCGTATCCGGAAACAGGCGGCCGATATCCGGCATGCCGGCGGCTCCGAGGAGGGCGTCCATGACGGCGTGTACCAGCACATCGGCGTCTGAGTGTCCGAGAAGCCCGTCCTCGCCGGGAAACGCCACCCCTCCGAGGAAGAGTTTCCTGCCGGGCGAGAACCGATGCACGTCGCAACCGTGACCGACCCTGATCTCCGCGCGGACGATCTCGCCTCGAGCCTCCAGCACGGCTTCGGCCGTCGCGACATCCGGAGGCGAAGTCACCTTGATATTCTCGCAGGAGCCCTGCACGATTGCTACGGTACGGCCGATCCGTTCGACCAGCGAGGCGTCGTCCGTGCCGACGTAATCGTCTGCAGATGCGCGCTCGTAGGCCGATTCGATGAGCGAGCGGTCGAAGGCCTGAGGGGTCTGCACGGCGTAGAGGCGGCCGCGATCCAGCGTCTCGTCCACGAATCGGCCGTCGCCGGAGGACTTGATGGTGTTCACTGCCGGCACCGCCGCGACGGCGGCCCCGAACTCGCGCGCGGCCTGGATGGAAGACACGATGATGTCCGGGGTGACGAGCGGGCGCGCGGCATCGTGAATCGCGACGATTTCCGAGGTGGGAGAGATGCGGCTCAGGCCGTTCCTGACCGAGTCCTGACGGGACTCGCCGCCGGGTGCGATGGCGGCGACTTTCGAGAAACAGTAGTCGCTCACCAAGTCCGAGGCTCTGCAGGTCTCGTCCTCATTCACGACGAGAACGATCTCCTCGATTTCTTCGCAGGCCTGAAAGACGGCCAGCGTGCGGGCGAGCATCGGCATGCCGGCGAGCGGGAGAAACACCTTGTTGTACGGCTTACCGAGTCTTCTTCCTCGGCCGGAAGCCGGAATAATCGCGGACGTTGCGGTCAATGATCTGGTCCTCTTGTTCCTGATCGGCCTTGATATTGGCGAAGATCATCTTGCCCGCGACGGTCTGGAGCACGCTCGTTACGATGACGTCCACGGTTTCGCCGATGAAGCGCCGACCGCCCTCGATGACCACCATCGTACCGTCGTCGAGATAGGCGACGCCCTGGCTCGGCTCCTTGCCTTCCTTGATGACGGGGACGGACATTTCCTCTCCGGGCAGCACGACGGGCTTGAGCGCGTTTGCCAGTTCGTTGATATTGAGGACAGGCACGCCCTGCAGCTCCGCCACCTTGTTCAGGTTGAAGTCGTTCGTGACGATGGACCCCTCCAGGTCCTTGGCCATTCTCACGAGCCGGGAGTCAACCTCGTCGGGGTTCTCCGGGTCGGCGGGGTCGTCCTGCTTGACCTGGAGTTCGAGTTCCTTGCGCATGGCATTCAGGATATCGAGGCCCCGGCGTCCCCGCGCGCGCCTGAGGTTGTCAGGCGAGTCCGCGATATGCTGCAATTCCTCCAGGACGAAGCTGGGTATGTAGATCTTGCCCTCGACGAACCCGGCCCGGCACACATCGGCGATGCGGCCGTCAATGATGACGTTGGTGTCGAGCAGCTTAGGCCGCTGCAGTTCCTTCTCCTCGGCTTCCTTGATCTGGGACAGCCCCGGGAAGTAGAACCGAAGTTCGTCCTTCATGCTCATCATCGCCCAGACGCAGAAGAAGACGAGGAACAGCACCGTGAGCACGCCGAGGAGCGGCCCGGATTCGCCGGCCCAGTCTCGGATATACTGCAGGAGCAGCACGCTCAGCAGCAATCCCATGATCACCCCGATGAGGGCCGCGATCTTGTCGGCGGCGGTCATGTTATGAAGCCGGTCACCCATGCCGGCGATCTGCTTGAATGTAAGCGACGCGAGAAGGAATCCGCCGAGCAGGCCTATGCAGATCATCCCAAGGGTGATACCGAGAGCGCTCAGATTGTAGCGCTCGTAGAGCATCATCCACTTGGTGATCAGGGGGAGATCTTTCAACTGCACTTCCGCAGCCTTCTGGAGATCGCCGCTGAACTTGGCAAGATCGTCGGAGGTGATGATGACGACCCGCTTGGCGATGAGTTCATCGCCGATGCGCCACTCGGTCAGCGGCATTACGGCCACCCAGAACACCATCAGCATGACGGTTACCGTATACAGAATCCAGAATGGTCTAGAAGAGATCATTGGTCACCTCGTTACCGGTCAACCTCGCCCAGGACGATATCCAGACTGCCGATGATCGCCACGGTATCCGCGACCTTCCAGCCTCTAACCATGTCGCCGACCGCCGCCAGATTGATGAACGACGGCGGGCGCCAGTGCAGTCGGTAGGGATTGACCGACCCATCGCTGATCACATAGCACCCCAGGTCGCCTCTCGACGATTCCACGCGGGCATAGGCTTCCCCGACGGGCGGCTTCAGAACTCTGGGCACCTTGGCGGTGTGTTCGCCTTCAGGAAGCATGTCCAGCGCCTGCTCCACGATCCTGGCGCTCTCACGAATCTCTCCGCAGCGAACCTGATACCTAGCAAGGCAGTCGCAGGTGTCGCCGGTGACTACGTCGAAGTCGAGCCTGTCATATACCGAATAAGGATCGTCCTTCCGCACATCCATCGGCACGCCGGACGCCCGCAGGGAGGGACCGCTCACGCCGTAGCTCACGGCGTCCTCGGGCGGGAGGATGCCGACTCCGCGCGTGCGGACGTAGACGATCTCGTTCCTGCCAAAGAGTTTGTCAATCTCCTCGAGGCGCCCGGGGAGTTTCTTGAGGAACGCCCGGGCCTTCGCATCGAATCCCTCCGGCAGGTCGCGCATCACGCCGCCCGGCCTGATGTAGCTGTAGGTCAGGCGCGCGCCGCAAGCCATCTCGAAGAGGTCCATGACGTCCTCGCGCTCGCGGAAGGCATAGAGGAACGGCGTCGTTGCTCCGAGGTCGAGAGAGAACGCGCCCACGAAGACGAGGTGGCTCGCGATCCGCTGAAGCTCCATCATGATGACGCGGATGAACTCGGCGCGGGCAGGAACCTCGATGCCCGCAAGCTTCTCGACAGCCATCGCGTAGACCGCGTTGTTGATCATCGCGGAGAGGTAGTCGGTCCGGTCCGTGAGGCCCACGAACTGCGGATAGGTGCGTGCTTCCGCGAGTTTCTCGATGCCCCGGTGAAGGTAGCCGATGTCCGGCCTGCCCTCGACGACCGTCTCACCGTCGAGGGTGAGGATCATCCGCAGCACGCCGTGAGTGCTCGGATGCTGCGGGCCCATGTTGATCTGGATTGTCTCGGTTCGGATCATATCAGTGCTCAGCCTGTCGCATCGGACGTGTCGGAGGGGCCGGAGACTGCCGAATCGGCGGCATAATCCTTCCTCAGCGGGAAGCCCTCCCAGTCGTCCTCAAGCAGGATGCGAGCGAGGTGGCGATGGCCCTCGAAGCGGATGCCGAACATATCGTAGACC
This sequence comes from Armatimonadota bacterium, assembly GCA_017993055.1. Classification (NCBI taxonomy): domain Bacteria; kingdom Bacillati; phylum Armatimonadota; species Armatimonadota bacterium. The sequence goes on along the minus strand of JAGONM010000012.1, from coordinate 30,313 downwards.
TCGCGCTCCTGCCAGTCGGCCGCCTTCCACACGGTGCAGACGGAGGGTACGACCGGGTTGTCCCGATCGGTCTTGACCTTCAGCGTCAGGTAGTGCTTCATCGGGATCGAATACAGGTGGTAGACCACCTCGAACCGGTCGGTCCAGTCCACGGCGGTGAGCGACATCAGGTAGTCGAACCTCGCCGCCGGGTCGTCCCGCAGGAAGGCGCAGATTCCTGCGATCGCATCGGCCGAGACGGTGAGCGTCGCGACCCCGCCGACCTCCGAGGCCTCGTCCACGGCATCGGGAAAAGCGTTTCGGACGACCTGTTCGAGTTGTTCCGAGTTGCTCATGGTGTGATGACCTGTAATCAACGGTGTCTGTCTGAGCGAAGCGAAGTATCAGGCATGAGATTCCTCGCTGCGCCAGGAACGACAGGTTCGCTACTATGCCTCGCCCTTCTTGGGCTTGATGCTCTCCTTGTTGATCTTCTCGCGGAGCTTGAGGCAGCCCTGGATAAGCGCCTCGGGCCTGGGCGGGCACCCGGGGATGTACACGTCAACCGGGATGATCTCGTCCACTCCCATCACGACGCTGTAGGAGCCGATGAACGGGCCGCCCGAGATCGCGCAAGACCCCATAGCGATCACGTATCTCGGCTCGGCCATCTGCTCGTAGATGCGCTTGATCCTGGGCGCCATCTTCTTGGTGACGGTGCCGGCGACGATCATCAGGTCGCTCTGCCTCGGCGAGGCGCGGAACATCATGCCGAAGCGGTCGAAGTCATACCGGGCGGCGCCGGTCGCCATCAACTCGATCGCGCAGCACGCCAGGCCGAACAGCATATACCAGAGCGACGAGGTGCGGGCCCAGTTGAGCACGGTGTCGAGCTTGGTGGTCACGACGCCGGGCAGCCTCTCGACCACTACTCCCACTTGAGCACCCCCTTGCGCCACGCGTAGAGCAGTCCGACGAGCAGGACGGCGATGAAAACCATCATCTCCACGAAGGCGAAGAGGCCGAGGCCGGCCGCCTTCATATCCCTGAGCACCACCGCCCACGGGAAGATGAAGATCGCTTCCACATCGAATATGACGAACACGAGCGCGAATATGTAGTAACCGATTCGGAACTGCTTCCACGCGGGGCCGACGGGGACCTCACCGCACTCGTAGGGCTCGGCCTGGACGCCCTCAGCCCTGTAACTGGGGCGCAGGAGCCATGAGAACCACATGGTGACCACCGTGAAGGCGATCCCCACTATCGCGAAAAGGGCGATATACGCGTAGTTGTTCTGCATCTCGAACCTCTCGAATCGCGACAGATGCGCTATGCCCGAAAGCACTGCATTATATCACACGTCGCGCGGGTCTGAACAGGCTTGACTGGATGTCATTGGGACAGGAATCAGCCGCCCCTCATGAGCCCGAGGCGCTCGGCGAGGAGTTCGATGACGTGGCGGACGGGACGCCGGGTGTCCTGAGTGCGGGCGCCGAAGTCGATCTGGATGATGCACGCGGGGCAGGCGGTCGAGATGATCTCGGCGCGGGTGTCGGAGATGCGGCTCATCTTGCGGGAGAGGACTTCCTTCGACATCTCGGGGTGGCTGAGGTTGTATGAGCCGGCCCCTCCGCAGCACCAGTTCGACTCGGCCATCTCCGCCAGCTCGAACCCGCCGACATCAGCAAGCAGCCTTCTCGGCGCGTCGGTGATCCCCTGCCCGCGCCCGAGGTGGCACGGATCGTGGTAGGTGACCGTCACGCCGGTGGCCTGAGACTTCGGGAGCTTCAGCCCGGCGAGGAGTTCGGTGATGTCCCGGGTGCGCTTCGACAGATCGGCAGCCTCGGGGGAATCGGGTAGCAGTTTGGCCCACTCCTTCACGAATGAACTGCAACTGCCGCACTCGGTCACCAGGAGATCGAAGTCGAGGTCGGCGAACAGCTCGACGTTCATGCGGGCGAGATCGTGCGCGCCCTCGATGTCGCCGTAGGAATACGGAGGAAGCCCGCAGCAGACGTTCGGAGCGATCGTGATCCGGCATCCGGCGGCTGCAAGCAGCTTGATCGCCGCCTCGCCCATGCCCGGGAGTTGGAAGTTCGTGGCACAACCAATGAAGTAGGCAACATGCGGGCCTGACGCCTGCTCCGGATCGAGCCGCATCACCTTCACCCCACCCTGCTCGATCTCCCTGAATCCGAGACTGACCAGCTTTGCCCGCAGGAACCGACCGGGCATCGACGGCACCAGGTCCTCCGCGGCGTCGAGCGAGGAACTCAGCCAGCGGAGCAGCCCCAGGTTTCGAGCAGTGGTCGAGATGCCGGTCCGCTTGCCGAGTCGAGCCAGCCGGACGACGGTGTTGAGCAGCTTCGGATCGGCGAGAAGCGTGCGGAAGATGTACCGCCGGACCGCAGAATCGCCGAACCGGGAGTTGAACGCCTCGCGGGCGCGGACCATCAGTTCCTTCGTCTCGACGCGACCGAAGCAGTCAGTCGTACACGCCCCGCAGAGCAAGCAGTCGAAGAACGGCTCGAGCATCTCGCGGGTGACTTCTTCGCCGCCCTCAGTGATCGCTCGCACGGTCTGGTTCCGGGCGCGGGCGACCTGCGACTCGCGGCGAGTCGTGCGGTAGATCGGGCAGCTCTGCATGCAGTAGCCGCACTTGTTGCACCTGCTCAGCTCGGATTCGATGTAGTCAGGGTCTCTCATTCGGGTAGAACCCCGTTCGGGTCGAATGCGCGCTTGATCCATTCTTGGAGTGCGGAGGCGGAGTCTCCGGACGCAGCTTCCGCTCTGCCTTGCGCCCCAGAGGAAGCGGAAGCTCCGCGGACTTCGGTTCCGCAGTCCACAGTCCGAGGCACAGTGCGCAGGGTGACCTCAAGGATCGCGGCCAGCGTGCCCCGCGAGCCGATGAGCAGCTTCTCGACAGCATAGCCCGCGACGTTCTTCACGCAGGAGCCGCCGAACGACACGACCTCGCCGTTCGGGAGCGCCGCCTTGATGCCGGTGACGAAATCCCTCGGCGTTCCGTAGACGAGCCGCCCCGGTCCCGACTGGTCGGCGGCGATGATACCTCCGAGAGTCTCGCTGTCATCGAACCGCCTGCGGAACGGGAGCATCTGCCCATGCTCGGCGAGGGCCTGCTCGAGCGCACCCAGCGTGACTCCACACTCGGCGGTGACGGTGAGGTTCTCGTAGTCGTGCGAGATGATCCGGTTCAGCCATCCGAGCTTCAGAACGGACCTTCCACCGGTGGACCGCGGCGACTTGGTCCCGCCGCCTCGGACCAGCAACTTCGCGCCGTCACGATTCGCAATGGCGAGCGTGGCTCTCACAGCCTCCTGGTCCAGCGGCTGGAGGTCGAGCGCGCGTCCGGCAAGGTTAGGCAGGTCCGGATCTGCGAGCTCGCTCAAGTCGGGGAGAACCTTGCCCGGATTGCATCGGTGCTCGGGGTCGAATGCATCCTTTATCCGGTGCATGAGCCGCAACTCGGACGGGCCGAACATCTGCGTCATGTACTGCCGCTTGACACAGCCGATACCGTGCTCGCCGGTGAGAACTCCACCGTACTCGAGGGCAAGCTGCGTGATCTCCTGGTCGGCTTGCCGTGCCCGCCGAAGCTGGCCGTCATCGCGCGGATCGAAGAGTATCAGCGGGTGGAGGTTGCCGTCTCCCGCGTGGAAGACGTTCGCGATCGCGATGTCGTGCCTGCGCCCGATCTCCATGACGGCCGCTAGCGTCGCCGGGAGTTCGGTCCTTGGAACCGAGATGTCGGTACAGATCTTACTCGGCGCGATGTTGACGACCGCCCCGAATGCGCCCTTTCGCCCCTTCCAGAGGAGCGCGCGCTGAGCCTCGTCCTCGGCCTTATCCAGGCTGCGAACTCCATTCCGGCGGCAGACCTCTTCGACGCGCGCGACCTGATCGGCCAGCGTTCCCTTTGGCCCGTCGAGTTCGATCAGCAGAACCGCTTCCGCATCGAGCGGATACCCTGCGCTGAGATGCCTCTCGACCGCGCGGATCGTCTGATTGTCCATCATCTCGAGTGTCGCGGTGATGATTCCCTCGGCGATGATGCCCGAGACCGAGCGGCTCGCGCCGTCGAGGGTATCGAAGACAGCCAGCATCGTGACCACCGACTCGGGGAGCGGCATGATCCGGCAGACGATCTCGGTCACGAGGCCGAATGTCCCCTCGCTGCCGACGATCACGCCGGTGAGGTCATAACCCGATTGATCGAGGCTCGTCTCGAGGACCGATCCGTCGGGCAGGACCATCGTCAGGCCGAGGATGTGGTTGGCGGTGACACCGTACTTGAGGCAATGAGGGCCGCCGGAGTTCTCGCCGACGTTCCCGCCAAGGGTGCAGACGCACTGGCTGGCGGGATCGGGCGCGTAGAAGAATCGGTTCTTCGCGAGGACGTTCTGGAACTGGAGGTTGACGACGCCGGGTTGCACGACCGCGCGCTGATTGGCATAGTCGAGATCCAAGATGCGGTCCATCCTCGTGAACGAGAATACCGCGCCGCCTCGCACGGGAACCGGCCCGCCGCTGAGACTGGTCGCCGCTCCGCGCGCTACGAGCGGAACCCCTGATTCCGCGCACAGCCTGACGGCCGCGGAAACCTGCTCGGTGGTCTCCGGCAGGAGGGCGACATCCGGCATTCCCTCGTAGAACGTGCCGTCGTAGCCGTAGAACGACAGCCGCAGCGGATCGTCCACAACGGCGTCAGGGGGCATCACCGCACGCAGGCGGTCAACAAGGCCGCCTTGAACCTTAAGCATTGAACCTTGAACCTACCCGAGTATCTTCTTGAGCGCGCCGAGGAGCAGGATGACGTTGTTCGGCGTGGAGCTGGCTCCCATCAGGCCGACGCGCCAGACCTTGCCCTTCAGATCGCCGAGTCCGCCGCCGACCTCGATGTTGTAGTCGGCGAGCAACTGCTTCCGGACCGCCATGTCGTCCGCTCCGTCGGGGATCGTGACGGCGTTCAGGCTCCAGAGCCGGAAGCCGGGATCGGGAAGGATGCCGAGGCCCATCTCCGCGAGGCCGGCGACGAGCAGCTCGTGGTTCGCCTTGTGCCTCGCCCAGCGGTTCTCGAGGCCCTCGTCGAGGATCAGGCGCAGGCCCTCGTGGAAGCCATAGATCGCGTTGATCGGGGCGGTGTGATGGTAGACTCGCTCACTGCCCCAGTAGTTGCGGATGAAGTTCATGTCGAGGTACCAGCTCGCCACCTTGGTCTTACGGTTTGCGATGACCTCGACCGCTGGCGGCGAGAACGAGATCGGCGCGAGGCCCGGCGGGATGCTGAGGCACTTCTGGGTGCCGGAATAGCACGCGTCTATCTTCCACTCATCCACCCGGACCGGATGGCCGCCGAGCGACGTGACGGTATCTACCAGGAAGAGGGCGCCGGCGTCGTGGACGATCTTCGAAATCTCCTCGAGCGGCTGAAGGACGCCCGTCGAGGTCTCCGCATGTACGATGCCGACGAACTTGATCCCTCCGCCCGCGACCGCTTTGCGGACGTCCGCCGGATCGATCGGCTTGCCCCAGGGAGCGTCGACGCGGATGACCTCGGCTCCGTAGCGGCCCGCGACATCCACCATGCGGGTGCCGAAGACGCCGTTCACGCAGACGACGACGCGGTCGCCCGGCTCGACGAGGTTGCAGATCGCGGCCTCCATCCCGGCGCTTCCGGTGCCGGAGACGGGGATCGTCAGCTCGTTCTCGGTCATCATGACCCGCTTGAGCATGTCCTTCGTGCTCTCCATGATCTCGATGAAGTCAGGGTCGAGGTGGCCGATGGTGGGAAGCGCCATCGCCTGAAGGACCTGAGGGTCTACATTGCTCGGGCCGGGGCCCATGAGCACACGCGGTGTGATATCCAGCACTATGGTTCCTCCGGGAAAGGGTTATGGTCTTCCGGTAGGTTCGGGGAGTGGCGGAGGGATTCCTTCCGGGGATGGGAAGAGGGCAACCGGGCCGCCCGCAAGGGGCAGGTGTCGCGGACGGCCCGGTTCGGGCAGGGGATCAGATATGCTCTCTGCGGAAGCGCATGCGGGCTCTCGAACTGGCGATGTCGGGACCGTTTCCGCGCGTCTCGACCTTGAAGAAGGCCATGTGGACGACCGACTCCTCGCAGACCAGCGCCGAGCCGACGACCGAAGGGCCCTCGTACCTGTGGTCCTTGCCCATGCCTACCGAGTCGAAGACGGACCCACTCGATGCGGCGGCCGCCTCCAGGAAGGTCTTGGCCGCGCCGAGGTCCGGCATGGACGGGCCTCTGTTCCTCAGGAGGGCGTCCATCGCGTAGCTTTTCACGAGCTTCGAGTGCAGCTTCGGGTACGCCGCCTCGGACGACAGGAAGTCGAGGCCACTGACCCGGCCGTTGACGAATACGAGGACTCCCCTCTGCCCGGGCGCGCACGGGAAGGCGTCCAGGTACTGCGAGATGTCCGCGGAGCGGCGCTCGTAGACATCCCTCATGGCCCCGGTAGGCGAGTCCACACCGGCAGCCGTATGCATGTCCGCGATCTCCGACCATATCTCGGACTGGTTCGAGGCGAAGGACGCGCCTGCGTGCAGGGACCGGCTCACGGAAGAAAGCTTGGATTCCCTCGTGCGCCGGGACAGGAGATGCGCCGATTCATCGAACCTCTCGGACGTGTAGTGCCACCTGCCCTGTTCGGTACAGCTCACCGGTATCACGGTTTCCGATTTCGCGTCCAGCAGGATCGTGGTGTTGACGACACGGTTCTGCTTCGCCCCGATCATCTCCTCTCCGTCGAGGAGCAGCACAGGGACGTCACCGCTGTTGACCGCGCACAGCCTCGGGACGGATCCCCCTTCGTCAATCTCCTTCACCGTCAGGAACTGCTTCTCCATCGCTTCGCCGAGCGTCAGGTACGCCGGTCCCTGTTCGATATCCGAGAACAGCGGCAGGACCGTCATGTTCTCGAACTGCTGCGCTTCCCTGATCTCCGCCTTCAGCAGAGCGTCTTGTACGATATTCTCTTTCATACTCCCGTCTCCTTTCCAGCCGCCGGGGGCCGGTAGAAATACGGGGCCGAATGGGCGTAGAAGCCCTCGGAATGGATTCAGGAAGGGAGGTGAGTAAGGACAGCGGAATCGCAGTCCGGCGACCGCCCATCGGCCCCAAAGCTGAATCCATGGTATCACCCGCCGGACAGGTTGTCATATCGTTTGGTGAGAATTCCGGAAGATTCTCAAGGTTTCAGCAGCACCTTGATAGATTCCGTCGCTTCGTGGACCATGTGGAGGGCGGTTTCGTAGTTCTCCAGCGGCAGTTCGTGGGTCACGATCGGGGAGACATCCACCAGGCCGCGCATGATGTAGTCAATCGCCAGCGGGAACGTGTACGGCGCGAGGTGCGCCCCGAGGACGTTCAGCTCCTTCTTGTCGCCGATGATCGTCCAGTCCACGGTCGCCGGCTCGCGGAAGACGCCGTACTCCACGAACGTGCCGAGCTTCCGGAGCATCATCAGGCCGGGGAGCACCGACTCCGGGTAGCCGGTCGCATTGATGTAGACATCGCACCCGTAGCCGTCGGTCAGATCGAGCACCCGCGCGACGACATCCTCCCGGTCGGGGTTCATCGTCATGTCCGCGCCGAGATGCTTTGCCACCTCCAGGCGGTAGTCCTTCGGATCAATCGAGATCAGGAGCGATGGGGTCAGGAGCTTCGCGACGCCGACCATCCCGAGGCCGAGAGTCCCCGCGCCCGCGATCACGACGACATCGCCGAGTTGGATTTGCGCCCTCTGGACGGCATGGATCGAGCATGCGAGCGGCTCGATCGCGGCGGCGGCGGTCCGGGAGATTCCCACGGGCAGCTTGTAGTTGCGCGACTTGGCGGGGAACTTCATGTACTCGGCCCACGCACCCGGGACTTTCTGCTTGAAGCCGTAGACGTTCGCCTCCCTGCAGAGCCAGTACCTGCCGGTCGCGCAGTATCGGCACTCGCCGCAGGGGACGATCTGCTCCGAGACGGCGAGATCGCCGATCGCCAGGCCGTGCTTCTCCCCAGCGCCTTCGCCGAGTTGGACGACCTCACCCGCGAACTCATGGCCCGCGATGATCGGCGGCTCGCACGCCCCACCGGGTCCCCAGAAGTGGTGAGCGCCGGTGAAGCACTTCACGTCACTCGCGCAGACTCCCGCGTGGTCAACCTTGACGACGACCTCTCCGGGTCCGGCCTGCGGGGTCGGCACTTCCTCGAGCCGGTAGTCCTCCGGACCGTATGTGACGACGGCTCTCATGGTCTTGGGCAGCATGGAATCCCTCCTCGGACGGCGATGGCTGATTGTAGCACACGAGGGACGGAGAGGCGAAGGGAGTTTTGGGGCTTCGCTCAGTCTTGCCCTCGAACGATACGGCGCAGTTCCGGGACAAGGCTCGGGAGGTCGTCCACCAGGGTATCCCACACGCGATCCAGGTCTATGTCGAAATACGCGTGAATGAGCCGGTTGCGCATGGCGGTAATCGCGGCCCACGGTATGTCCAGGTATAGACCCTGCGTCTCCCGACTGACAGCGCCGGCAGCCTCGCCGACGATCTCGATATCCTGGACAACCGCGCGAGCAAACATGCGGTCGGTATCGAGGTCCGCCCTTGATCTGCCACGTGCAAAGTCGAGCGCTTCTTCAGCAGCATCCAGCATGTGGCGGAGTCTCACGATGTCTTCTTCAGGCAACATACTGGACCTCGGCTGAAGACACGACCTTGTCACGAAAATAGCGGCTGAGATCCTGAGGGGTACGCATGTCCACCTTGCGGCCGATCATCGCGGAGAGGTCGTTCTCCATCGCGGCCATCCGGATCAGTCCGACCCGGTAGCCCGGCTCGAACTCTACGAGAACGTCCACATCGCTGTCGATCCGGAAATCCTGTCGCAGGATCGAGCCGAACAAGGACAGCTTCCGTATGTGGTTTCGCCTGCAGAACTCAGCGATCCGTTCGCGGTCAAGGTTTGGATGGTTTCTCATCGGCCATACTATACCCGAAGTCCCCGCGCCAGTCAATGGATGGGAAGGGGGGAGTGGGAGAAGGGGAGAATGGAGGAGTGGGAGTGCGGGAGTATGGGTGTATGGGAGTGTGGGAGCCCTGAGTTCATCCGCCTGATGGCGCCGGGTGCCTGGGATCGAGGAATCGCGTTGGCACTGGCCCCTCATCCGGACGATCCGGATGCGATCGCGGTGACCCTTCGTCTTTTGGCCGATAGCGGCTGGGAGATGCACTGGGCGGTCGTCACCTCGGGCTGGTCCGGCGTTACCGACGACTTCTGCGGCCCTGATCGGCGGATGAAGGCCGAGGTGCGCCTGGCCGAACAGCGCGAGTCGGCGCGTCTCTTCGGTCTGCCGTCGGACCGGCTCTACTTCCTGGAGGCAGAGGAAACCGACGAGGGCGAGCTTGCCCTGACTGATGCCAATCGCCGCGCGGTGACCTCCCTGCTCGACCGCCTGCAACCTGATGTGGTACTCCTGCCCCATGGGAAGGATTCCAATCCGACCCATCGGCTGGTGTACGAGTGGTTCGATCAGTGGGCCGACTCGGTGACCCGGCCGCTCCTGGCGCTCGGCAACGAGGATCCGAAGTCCGAGGACTTCCATCCGAACGTGGAGGTGACTTTCGGCGAGGACGAAGCCTTGTGGAAGGCGTCGCTCTTGGAATGCCATCGGTCGCAGAGCGCGCGAAACCAGGCGACCCGGGGGATCACCTTCGTTGAGAGGATCCTGGGTATGAACCGCCACGCGGATGGCATCTACTCCGAGCGGTTTGAAGCGGCACTCCGGCGTATCTGACCCGCGCCACAGATGATGCCTTCCCGCTCTTGAATGCGTGTCAATACTTGGTGTAGTCCCAGCGGATTTTCATTTTGCTCGGGTCATATCCTTTGGACCTTATCCATGCGTTGGCTAGTTCTTTGAAGTGGCCAATATCTTTGTAGTATCCCCGAAGCTGTTCCGATATCGGCGGTCCATTGACTCCCGCGTTGAATATGGCAACCATACTAATAACGTATACACCTTTGGCATCAGGGGGGTTGATCCTGAAGCCAGGCGAATACGGGAATCCGTCCGTCTCGTATGGTAACAGATCCGCCAATCGCAGCGGAGGAGGGTCGCCACAAGCGGCGTATATCCTGTAGTTGTCTGTCCAGGGGTTTAGCTGGAACCTGGTCGGCTTTCCCCACTCTGCTTCCCAGGGTCCGCTCTCGTGCCCGGCACCATCACCCCAGATGCGGCTCTTCTCGTCCGCAGGTCCAAGCTCAGCTTCCATCCGCCTCATGAGTTCGTCGTCAAGGGTCTGAAGTTCAACACCTATCTCAGTCACCGTGAAGTTAGCCAGTATCTTATCCAAGAGCCGTTGGTAGTAGGCGCTACCCATTTCGTGGTCACAGGTGCTCGAGAAACCGTTATCCTTGCTCCACCAAAACCCATCACGGTAATCTATCATACCAAGTCGCGCCTCCACGGCTTCATTGCGGATGATATCTGCCATGATAAGGAAATCGTAGAATCCCTTCATCATGATCTTAGTAGCACCCGTTTCGTGATCGCCGTACAGAACGTGTTCGACGTGATAGCCCTCTTGCTCCATGGTCTTGACGACCGAGCCGACTAGCGCCGGTTTGTTGTGCTTGCGCAGAAAGGCTATGATCTGCGCGATATCGTCAGTCACCCTTCCGGTCACCCTCAACGCTATCGGCGAAGTCACCAGCAATCCGTCGACGCAAAGAACATACCAGTGCTCACCCAGAGACGCACTCTTGTCCGTCCATTCGTAGGATACACTCGTGGGCGTACCCTTGAAGCTCTTACGCGACTCAGGCACCTCCACGCCGTCTCGATACATAACGATATCGGTGGTACCGATCTTCTCTGAGAGCAGTTCGGTGGCAACCTTCAGAGTAACCCCATAATTCCGGACAATCGAGTTCAGGAAGGAATCCGAGCGCGCAGGCAGCGCAACCGTGAAGCGAAACGTCGGGATGCCGACATTCTGTGCGGTCCCGCCGGGCAGGTGACTGCTTTCCTTCAGGTAAGCGCCCATTGCGGACGCGTAGCAGCGCCCCTCTCCGAGCGCCTTCAGCAGTCCTTCGGATGTAAGCTCATCGGCCCACACGCGGGTGACGCGCAGCCAGCGCTCCAGGTCCTTGAGGTCTTTCCAACCGTGACTGTCGCACCCGGCCGTCACGAGGATGGTCTTGCGCTTGTTCTGTGGCTTCTTCATCTCATCGCGGATGAGGGACATATACCAGTCGAGCACCCCGCGGTCCTGTTCGGGCGTTTCGGAGTTGAAGAACTCCACCCCTCGGATGCCTTCATAGGCTTCGGGACTGCGCAGGTCGTACCGGCAGCGCTGCCACTCCCAGACTTTGGGGAACGACTTCTCCGAGATGAGCGTCGGGTGGGCCGCCACGGGAAGCATCCTCATCTTGCCGTTCACGCAGGAGATGATCTCTCGCTGGCTGCCCTGTTTCGACAGCAGTTTATCAAGGTCTTTCGAGCCCGACTCCCCCAGCGGCCCCAGGGCTAGAGTGTGAGACATGTCCTGAGTGTCGGACTCGGCTTTCCAGATCGCCTGGATCTCCGCGCCGGGGATCGTGACGAACTCGCCGTCAGTGGTCTGCTCGTCGCAGTTGCGGCGATAGTCCTTGAACGTAATGTCAACTGCCGCCGGGTTCGCGAGATTGCCGCCGTACTTGGCGGTCGGCTTTTCCAGGGAGTTGATCTGCTCGTAGTGGTCGGTGACTATCAGGAACTTGTAGCCAAGTTTCCTCGCCGTTTCCACGCGCTGGGGTATGTTGTCCGACCCGTCGGAAAACGTAGTGTGCACGTGGACGATTCCGGAGTACCATTGGCTGGCCGTAGAAGAAGGCACATTCCAGAAGAGCAGTACGCAGCAGAGCGACAAGCAACGTGTCAGCATCATTGATTCCTCCGTCGGTGTTGCCCAGAGATCGTCCCGGCGACAGTGCAAGGCTGCCGTTGACTCGCGTCCATTCTAGGCAGCCCTATCAGAATTGTCAACATTCTCCTTCAGCATCGTCTGTCCCCTTCTCTCTACCAGCCTAATCGAGCAGAATCCACTGAAGCGCTTCCGGACCGAGGTCGAGCCGGATCGTGCCTGAGACGATGTCGAGCTTCGCGTCGGTCAGCGGATCCTTCGCGGACTTGAACCTGCCGACCTCCGCCCCGAGGGTGATCGTCACCGCCTGCCGGGACTGCCGCAGATTCCCGACCGCCAGCAGCGCCCTTCCATCCGGATGCACCAGGCCGGACACCAGCGCGTCCGGGACATCGGCGGAGGCGAGTGGCCTGAAGGCCCAGTAGGGCGTGAACCTCGCGCCGTCGGCGTCGAAATCCTTGTAGATGCGCCACATATCCACGCCGCCGGGACACCACGGGCTCGGCGCGTTGTGCAGGCCGATCATCGTGCGGGCGTAGTCCCCATTCAGCGGCGGATAACCGATGAAGTGAGTCGGTATCCCGTGATTGTGCCCCATGCACTCCGCGCGGAAGAACTCGATCGGCGGGCGGTAGTCCTCCGGCGACTTCCAGTACTGCTCGCCCGTGAGGAGCACATCGGCGAAGGAGAGCGAAGGCAGAGTGATCATGGCGGACATGTGCGCTACGATCAGCGTCGGCCTCGACTGCGACTCGCAGATCGTCCGCAGGCGCTTCATCGTCTCGCGCGCCGCGAATATCGGATACGTGGGATGCAGTTTCCCCTCGGCGTCGGTATAGCCGCATCCATGCCGCTGGTTCGCGCACGGGATCGGACATGCCGCTCCGTCGAGGTACAGGCCGTCGATGCCGTACTCCCGGAAGAGGCCCTCGATCCCCTCCGCCCAGATCGCGGGATACGCGCTCCGATGGCAGACGGGGTAATCCCGCTGATCGGGCTGCCGCGAGTGAACGTAGTTCGCGGTCCTCGGCTCGCAGAGGCAGTCGTCAGCTAGCGTGCCGAACTCCGGCGCTGTGTCCGGCAGCGCGAGCGAATGGTAGAGCACGAGGCCCATGCCCGCGCCATGGACGTCATCCGCCAGACGGCGCAGCTTCTCCGGCTGAGTGACCCTCGGCATCCCCTGGAGGTCGGTCCAATCCTCGTGCATGCCGACGAACTTCATGCCCTGGCCCTTCGACACCTCGAGCCGAGCGGCGTCCGTGTTCTCGTACGTCGCCCAATGCCCATAGCCGACATCGCCCTGAACGACCAGCGGCGACTTCGGCTTCACCGGGCCGGCCTGCAGCCCGAACGTCAGGCGATACGGCTCCGAAAGCTCAGTCGGGCGCTCGATCACGTGGGCCGTGAAGACGACCGCGCCGCCGGACTCCTCAGCGGTGAGCGCCGATCCCTCGGGCCTCCACGTCTCATCGGACTCGCAGAACCACTCGAGGCCGCGCTCCTCATCGCCGATCCAGACCAGAGGCGTGAACGGCGACTCCCATTCCCTGGGCCGAGCGCCGGAGTTCTGGTAAGCGCGGTCGAAGAACGTGACATTCGGCCAGTTCCTCGGCAGGGGATACCAGTGCATGAGGCCCGCGTGCGCCGGGTCGAGCGGGATCACGAGGCGCAGGCGGTCGAGGCTGAGGGGATGCTTCGGGATGAGGTCCACGTCGAAGCGCCACATCCCGTCCGGCTCGATCAGGCCGGCGATCTTGAGCGTCAGGTGGGGCGAATCGGCGCTGAAGGCGTACCGGGCGCTGGTCGAACCGGCGCGAGTCCAGTGGCCGGAGGTCCTGGTCCACCGGACTGCCTGACCGTCGGCGGCGATATCGAGGCTCACGGGCCGGGCGAGCAACGGTTCGCCCGCCGACGTGATCTGCGCAGGAAGGCCGATCTCATCGAGCCGGTAGTCGCGCCCCCACACGCGGGCCTCTCGTCCCCGGACCACGATCGGTTGCCAGGCTTTCCAGGGAGATGGCATATCGCACCTTAGGGATGTCGCGCATCCGATGAGCATCAAGGCGAGAAGAGCACAGAATCTGAATCCTCGAGAGTTGGAGATAGGTGTCGCAGTGTCCATCGTCGCGCCTTCTGATGCAGGACAATGGCCTGCTTATCATCAAAGATTACCCATGAGGCGCGCTGATGAAACGATCGAAACAGAACCGGCCGAAGGACTGCCCATTTGTCGGTAAGGGCGGGCTGAAACTCCAGTTCGCTCTGGAGCATTTCGGCATAGACGTGCACGGCCTCGTGGCCGCCGACCTGGGATGCAACGTCGGCGGGTTCACGGACGCGCTCATCCAAGGCGGCGCGGCGAGGGTGTATGCCGTGGATACCTCCTATGGTCTGCTGGCGTGGAAGCTGCGGACCGACGAGCGCGTGGTGGTCGTCGAGCGGACGAACGCGCTCCACTGGACGCCGCCCGAACTCTTCGATCTGGCGGTCGGCGACCTCGGCTGGACGAAGCAGGAGTTGGCGCTCCCACTGATGGCGCGCATCCTTAAGCCGGGCGGGCAGGCGCTCTCGCTAGTGAAGCCGCAGTATGAGGCGGAAGGTAATCGGGGGGTTCTGCCGGAGGAACGCATCCCCGATGTGCTGGAGGCGGTGCGGTCGAAGGTCCCGGAGGAGTTCGAAGTCCTCGGGGAAGAGCGTTCACCATACATCGGCGGCGGCGGGAACATCGAGTATTGGCTGTGGCTGAGGAAACGGTGACCAGTAACCAGCGATGAGAGCAGGCTTCGGACAACTGGTCACTGATTGCGGAATACTCGGAGGCCGAAGGATACCTCCGCGCCCACAAGGAAACTCCTTTCGGGAGGCCAGAGATGATCAAGATCGGACTTATCGGCTACGGATTCATGGGCAGGATGCACGCCGAGTGCTACGCGGCGTCCGGCAAGGGGCAGGTCGTCGCACTTGCGGATGTCGAGGCTGACCGCCGCGACGACGCCTCCGCGAAGTGGGGCTGTCGGACGTTCGCAAGCATCGGGGCGCTGCTCGACGGCGCGGACGTTGACGCGGTGGACATCTGCACGCCAACCTACCTGCACGAGGAGCACGTCCTGGCCGCGATCAGCGCCGGGAAGGACGTCTTCTGCGAGAAGCCGCTCGCGCTCACTAACGAGTCCTGCGAGCGGATCGTTTTGGCGGCGAAGGATGCAGGTATCAAGCTCCAGGTCGGGCATGTCGTCCGGTTCTGGCCGGACCTGCAGGTCGTGAAGTCCGTGCTCGACTTGGGACGGCTCGGGAAACCGGTCTGGGCGTCCGCCCGTCGGCTCAGTTCCCCGGCGACGTGGGCCTGGCAGGGATGGCTACAGGATCCGGCTCGGAGCGGAGGGGCGATCCTCGACCTGCATATCCACGACCTCGATTTCCTGACCTGGATACTCGGCCGCCCGACGCATGTGATGTCAACCGGCGTCCGGACGGCGACGGGCGCACTCGATACGGCGCTCACGACGCTGATCGGCCACTCCGACGGCATGACGAGCCAGGCAGAGGGCTCTCTCGCGATGCCGGACGGTTTCCCGTTCACGAACCAGCTTCTCGTGGTCTGCGAGAAGGGATCGGTGCAGTTCGACCTGACCGCCGGTCCGTCGGTTATCGTGCGTCCGTCGGGCGCTCCCGAGGAGTACCCGGAGATTCCGACGGTCGAAGCCGGGACAGCTGAGGCGGGCGGAAACGTCTCATCGCTCGGCGGCTACTTCAACGAGATCGTCTATTTCCTGGAGTGCATCCGTGAGGGCGTTAAGCCGACTACCATCACACCTGATGAGGCGGCGTTCGCGGTGAGGCTGTGCCTGGCCGCCACGGAGTCGGCTCAGACCGGGCGGGTGGCAACTGTCTGACGGGTCAGACGCGTCAGACACATCGGACTTGGAGTCACCATGTTCACCATCGGCATAGACATAGGCGGGACGAAGATCGCGGGCGGACTGGTAGACCGATCCGGCGCGATCACCGAGCGCATCCAGTGCCCGACGCGCGCATCGGAGGGAGCGGAGGCCGTGATGTCCCGCGCCGTCAACGCGGCTGCGAGACTGAGGAGTGCCGCCGGCGGAAAGATCGAGGGCATCGGAGTAGCGTCGGGCGGCCAGATAGACCCCAGGACGGGCGTCGTCATCCACGCGACCGACCTGCTCCCCGGCTGGAAGGGCACCCGCATCACCGAGATCATCGAGGAACGGTTCGGCGTGAAGACCAGGGTGCTGAACGACGGGAGCGCCGCCGCGCTCGGCGAGGGTCGCTTCGGGGCAGCGAAAGGCGTCTCGGATTTCGTGCTCCTCACCCTCGGGACGGGAGTCGGTGGCGGCATCGTGACCGGCGGGCGGCTGATCAACGGCGCGCTCGGCGTTGCGGGTTCGATCGGGCACATGGTGATTGACTGCGACGGGCGGCAGTGCAACTGCGGGAGCCGGGGATGCCTGGAGGCGTACGTGTCCGGGACGGCGATCCTCGGTCGGATGATCGAGCTGGCTGAGATTCGCAGTTACAACTCCCCGTTCATCGAGCGGTTGAGGCAGGGCGAGCCGCGGAGTTCGAGCCTGATGTGCGAAGCGGTCGGCGACGACCTCGGCGGCGAGGTCATACGCGAGGCGGGAGAGTATCTTGGCTGGGGTTTCGTATCCCTGCTCAACCTGCTCAACCCCGCGATGATCGTGATCGGCGGCGGAGTGGCGGTGCTGGGCGACGCGCTGCTCGATCCGTCTCGCGAGGTCGCCCGGAAGTACGCGCTCCGAGGCGAGTGGGACCCGGTGCGCATCGTCCGCGCGGAGTTGGGCAACAACGCGGGCCTCGTCGGGGCCGCGAGCCTGGTATGGGAGTAGCACAAGATGAGAGTATGTGCACTTGTTCTGCTGCTGACCATGTGCTCTGTCGGAGGACATGCCGCCATGGATGACTCTCAGGCGAAGGCTTTTTTCGATCTGGTGAACCTCGACTACCCCGGCCTGGAGGCGGTCAAGGCTTCAGTTCAGTCGGGCGACTACGGGCAGGCGAAGGAGCGGATCGTTCAGTACTACAGGACGCGCGCGAAGCCCGGATGGTACTGCAAGGAGCCGCCGGAGGGCGGTCTCTATCCATCTCTCGACTCCACAACCGCCGACGACGTCCTCGCGCGAAGGTTCACGATCAGCAGCAAGACCGCTCAGTATGAGCGCAGGATTGACTGGGCCGTCGTGCCCTACGGCGACAGGGAGTACACTTGGCTGCTCAACCGGCACACGTACTTCCTCGAACTCGGGCGGGCTTATCTTCGGACGGGCGACGAGAAGTACGCCCGGGCATTCGACGAGATCGTCACCGACTGGATCATCAGCAATCCGGTGGCGGACGACGGCGGGACGAGCAGAAACTCCTGGCGCACCCTCGAGGCGGGCATCAGGATGTTCAACTCCTGGCAGATGGGCTGGCAGTCATTCAAGGACTCGCCCAGCTTCACCACGGACTCCCGAATCCTCATGTTGAGGTCGTTCGCGGAGCACGCGGACTTCCTGATGAAGCACTCCGGCGGGGGGAACTGGCTGCTCATGGAGACGAACGGCCTGCTCCACGTCGGCGCGATGTTCCCCGAGTTCAAGGACGCTCAGAAGTGGCGGGACACCGCCGTCGAGCGGCTGGTCAAGCAGATGGCGACTCAGGTCTACCCGGACGGAGCGCAGTTCGAGTTGACGACATCCTACCACAGCATCAGCCTGTGGAACCTGCTTCACCCGGTGATCCTGATGCATGCCGCCGGCAACTTCGAGTTGCCGAAGGAGTACACCGACCGGCTGGCGCTGATGTTCCGGTGGAGCGCCGGGGTCAGCCGCCCGGACGGCAAGGCGCCGATGCTGAACGACGCCGACCAGCATGACATACTCCGCAGGGTGCAGGAACCTGCCCGCAAGATCGGCGGCGACAGTATACCCGAGATCAGGGGCCTGCTCGACATCAAGCCCGAGAAGAAGTCGGTCTTCCTGCCGTACTCCGGCATCTCGTGCATGAGGGCGCAGGACCTCTACCTGATGATGGATGCGGGACCCTACGGCGCGGGCCACCAGCACGAGGACAAGCTCAACCTGGAGGTCTATGCCTACGGACGCCCGTTCGTCGTCGATCCGGGGCGCTTCACCTACACGGCCGAGGGCGCGCCGTTCAAGGGAACGGGCGCTCACAACACGATCCTGGTTGACGGTCACGGCCAGTACCGAAGGGGCGTGGACCGCGGCAACTGGATCGTGAGCGAGCCCGCGCCCGGATGCCGGTGGGTCTCGAATGACGGCTTCGACTACGCGGAGGGCGTCTACGAAGACGGCTTCGGCGTTGAGAACGACAAGACGGTCACTCATATCCGCAAGGTATTCTTTATCAAGCCGGAGTACTGGATCGTCATAGACGTCCTGAAGGGCGAGGGAGAGCACGAGTTCGAGCAGATGTGGCACTTCATGCCCGGCGAGGTCGCGGTCGAGCCGGGGACCGCGCGGACGCTCAACGACGACGCGAACCTGACGGTGGTGCGCGCGGACGGCGCGGAGGCGCGACTCGTCGAAGGCGAGGACCGGCCGATCCTGGGATACTACGCGCCGCTGTACAATATCCGCGAGCCGTCGCCGACCGCCGTGTTCACCCGATCCTGCGCGACGCCCGCCGCTTTCGAAACGGTGCTGTACCCGTCGAAGGGCGCTGCGATCGTGCCTGAGGCGCGGCCGATCCACTGCCTGATCGCCGGCAAGCATCCCGGTTCCGGGCAGGTGTCGGCGATCTCGATCCGGTTGCCGGAGTACGAGGACGTCCTGGTCGTCTGCCACGACCCGGAGGCGATCGGCCGGGCAAAGCGGTTTCTCGGCTATGAGTTCACCGGCGAGGCGCTGTGGATTCGCACAGACAAAATGGGCAGGGAGATCAAGAGATGTTCGATGTGATAGGTATCGGATACAGCGCGACGGACTACCTGGGTATCGTGCCGAGGTACCCGGAACTCGACGAGAAGGTCGAGCTGACACAGTTCACCAGGCAGGGCGGCGGCCCGTGCGCGACCGCGATGGTAACCGTGGCGCGCCTCGGCGGGCGCGCGTCGCACGTCGGCAAGACCGGTGACGACGACTTCGGGAGATTCATACTCGACCAGCTTGCCGCTGAGGGGGTTGACATATCTCAGATGGTCATCGAGCCGGGCGCGCAGTCGCAGTTCGCGTTCATCGTCGTGGATGCCGATACCGGCAAGCGGACGATCTACTGGACACGCTCGGAAATCCCGTCGCTCAGGGCGGAGGAGATCAACCGGGAGCACGTCCTCTCCGCCAAGGTGCTCCACGTCGACGGCCACGATTTTCTTGCGGCAGCACAGGCGGTTCAGTGGGCGAACGAAGCGGGCGTTCCGGTGGTGTTCGACGGAGGGACTGCCCGGTCCGGGTCCGAGGTGATGATCGAACACGCCGACTACGCCGCGGTCTCACGCCGGTTCGCGAAGACATTCACGGGTGAGGACGACCCTGAGGCGGGGGCGCGGGCGCTCTTCGGCGGTCGCCGGAAGCTCTCGGCGGTCACCATGGGCGACGAGGGATGCGTCTTCGTGACGGCCGGGGGCACGTTCTACCAGCCGGCGTTCGAGGTGGATGTAGTAGATACCACCGGCGCGGGCGACGTCTTCCACGGGGCGCTCTCATTTGGCGTGTCCAGGGAATGGACGATCGCGGAGACGGTCGAGTTCGCGAGCGCGGTTGCGGCGATGAAGTGTACCGCCCTCGGCGGACGGACGGGTATCCCCACCCTGCCCCAGGCGCTCGAGTTCCTGCGCGAGAGGTCGGAGAAAGGGTTCTGGACTTCGGTCAGCCCGTGACGTACTAAACCGTCATGAGTCCGCGAGGCCCCTCTTCTGACCCCCTCCCTCTCAGGGGAGGGAGGATGGCTGCGGCCTATCTCAGCGCGTACCAGCACGCGTTGATGAAGAGATGCCTGCCGTCGTCGGTCAGCAGGCTCGGCTTGTCGCGGAACGGCCAGTAGAGGAACCGTCCGCTCTCTCTCGCCAGCATGATTCCGTTCAGGTCGCCAACACGGCTGCCGAACGCTTCGACCCCGGCCGGCACCGGGCTCATTACCTTGTATCCGTACCACCCGGAGGCGTTGGTCGAGACGGTGACCGCCCCGACGGGCGAGATTGCCACCTCGAAGGGCTGATGGTACATCGGACTCGAGGACTGCATGGCCATCATGATATTGCCCGTGTAGTAGCTGTTCACGGCGATGTTCAGCGACAGCTTGCCGAAGAAGTTCGCGCCGCCGGTCTCGACGCCGACGACCGGCTTCAACGAGCTGTTGACGTTCGCCACCGCCGCCGAGTTCGTCCACGAGCCGCTGTCCCAGCCGAGGATTATCAGGGCGTACCTCGAGAGATCGGCCGTCGCGACGCCCGAGACGCCGATCAGGTCGGTCGGGAAGCCCTCGCTATCCAGCAGGGCTTTGAACTCACTCGCCCCGGCGCTGTCGGAGTTGTAGACATACGCGACCGGCGTCTGCAGCACTACGATATCCGATGCCTGTCTCGGTCTCAGGAGACTGCAGTAGACGCCCCGCCCTATCTGCGCGATCGAGCTGATCCCGGTGATCTCGACGATCTGGTTGGCTGCCAGCTTCGGGAGTCCCGACGGCGAGAGATCGGTCCGTATGCCGATGGGCGAGAGGAGACTGCTGACCCCCGATCCGTCGTCTAGCCATGCGAGGCCGGACTCCGTGCCGGTGACGCGGCCCCAGGTCTTGACGAGCATGCCGACGTTGTTGGGACCCGAGCTTCCGGCCACTCCGCGCTGGAGACCGCTCGCGCTTCCGCCCATCGCCCTGTTCGTCAGTCCGAGCGGGTTGAGAACGAGCGAACCGCCGGCGAGCTTGATCGAACCGTCGGCCGCGTTCACATACCGCTCGCCTGACGGGGCCGTCGCCATGACGCCGAGGACGCTGACTATCTGCCCCTCGGCGAGCGCCGGTCCGACGTAATCCACCCTGATCCCCGAACTGCGGTCGGGCTTTCCCACGTAGACCTGGGTGAGATCGCCGGGGAAGCACCCCGTGACCGAGACACCCGCGAATGCGACCGGCTGTCCATCGGCCAGCGACTTCTTCGCGCCGGCGAGATCAGCGGGGCTCTCATACGCGCCGATGTCTACGACCGGCGTACCGTCGCCGTCGCCGTCGAGCGGCCGGATCAGGCCGTCCAGGTCGGCGCCGGGGGCGTCCGTGCCGGCCCCACGGTCAATGCAGTGCGAACCGGCAAGGAGATGGTAGTCGCCACCGACCTTGCTGACGAAGAGTGGATCACTCGAGATATCGCCCGATCCGGCCGCGAGGTTCGAGTAGTTGTAGGATGTGTTGCCGTAGACATCGTTGTGATCGAGCGCCGGGGCGCCCGCGGTGTTCTTACAGATTCCGGAGCTGTTGAAGGCGACGATGTTGTTGCGGAGAACCGCCGAGGTGCTCTCGAGGTACAATCCGCCTCCGTCCCCGCCGGTCTTGAGATAGTTCGCGCTGTTGCCGATGATCGTGTTGTTGATGACGGTAGGCGCGGCCCCGCTGAGACAGACGCCGCCGCCGCGATAGGTACCCATCGCAGAACCGGTCGCGGAGTTGCCGGCGATCACATTGTTGACAATCGTAGGACTCGCAATGTAGCTGTAGATCCCGCCGCCACAGCCTGAAGTCACGCCGCTGGAGGAGTTGCCGATTATACGGTTGTTCTCGACGCAAGCCCGGGACTGCTGGTCAATGTAGATGCCTCCTCCGTACATCGTTGTCCGGCCGTTGCGCAGCGTGAACCCGTCTATGCGCGTAGACGGCTTCGAGCCCGCCGGCACCATTACGACTCTGCCGCCCGCACCGGCATCGAGGATCGTTTCGTTGACCGGCCAGTTCCGTCGGATCCTCGAGGTCTCAGAGCCCGAGAAACCGCCGTAGAGCGCGGCGCCGTCTCTCAGAGTAATGCGCTCGTTGTATGTTCCGCCCGCGACCCATATTTCGTCGCCGGACCTTGCCGCGTTCAGGCCGTCCGTGACGGTGTGGTAAGCGGTCGGCCAGGCGCTTCCGTCGAAGAATCCCCCGGAGGAGTCCCACTTGACGTAGACCCTCCGGAACTCGTATGCGCCGATATCCGCCAGGCCCGTTCCGCTGCCATCGCCATCTATGCTGCGCCCGCGCCCGTCTAGGTCGCTGATCGGACGATCGGTGTGCCTGGCGGTGTCTATGCAGGGCGAACCGTCGGTGAGATGGTAGTCGCCGTCGGATCTGCCGAGGAACCTGGGATCGGCGGACAGGTTGCCGCCAGCGCCGGTCGGATCTGCTACCCCGGAGTAGTCTCCGCCGGCGTTACCGTAGACATCGTTGTTGCTGAATGTCGGCGACGCGGTCACGCCGTAGACGCCCTGGCTGTTGAACGCCACGATGTTGCTCGAGATCGCCGGGTCGGAGTGATAGCAGACGATACCGCCGCCCCCACCCGGAGCTGTGTTGGCGACGATCGTGTTGTAGCTCACGGTCGCGGGAGAGTACGAGAGATACATCGCCCCACCAGCCACGGATGCGGTATTCGACGTGAACAGGTTATTCGCGAGCAGGACGCCCGAGTAATCGCAGTAGACTCCGGCCCCGTATGCGGCATTGTTCGGGCCTATCTTGTTGTTTGCGATGGCCGCGGACGATCCGCTGCCGCACCAGAGCCCACCGCCGTTGGTCGCGCTCCCGTTCATCACCGTGAAGCCGTCGAGTCGTGTCGCAGGGCCGGCGTATACTGGGACGATCACCACGGAACCCGGGGCGCCCGCGCCGTCGAGGACTGTCTCGTTCTGCCACCAGAATCGCGAGCCCAGGCTGGTCTCCGTTCCGGCGAACCCTCCATAGAGAGCCACGCCGTCCTTAAGAGTGATGTGCTGGTTGTAGGTGCCACGCGCGACCCAGACCTCGTCCGGCCAGACCGCCGCGTCCAGCGCCGGCTGGATCGTGTGCAGAGCCTTCGTCCAGGAACTCGCGTCCTGGACACCCGGCGAGTCGTACTTCACATAGTACCGCCTGAACTCGTAGGCCCCGCAGTCAACAAGAACCGTACCGTCCTGATTGCCGTCCCAGGCCCGGTCTCCGCCGTCGCGGTCGGTGAAAAGAGGCAGGTTCATTGTCGAGCCCACATCAATGCCACCCGAGCCGGGGCGGAGGTGGAAGTCGCCCGCCGCGGAATCAGCGAAGATCGGATAGGCGGAGATGTTGCCGTTCGAGCCGGTCTGGTCGGGTATGCCCTGATAGGCATAGGCGGTGTTGCCCCAGAGGCAGTTGGTCTGAACGACTGGAGCCGACATCGGATTATCCACATATATTCCCGAGCTGTTCCAGGCAATCATGTTGTTCTTGATCGTCGGCTGGTATATGCTGTATATGTCATCGAGGTAGATGGCTCCGCCGTTGCCTGACCCCGTATTGTAGGCGATAGTATTGCCAACGATGGACGTGTATGCCTCAAAGTGACAGTGGATGCCTGCGCCGTCCGTCGCGGTATTCGAGTGTATGACGTTGTTGTAGATCTGGGCTTTGGCCATGTCGTCGCAGAAGATTCCGCCGCCCGAATCGGCCGAATTCGACTTGATGATGTTGAAGGCGATCCTGGCCTCAACCGCGTAGCCGGTGCGTATGCCGCCGCCGGTGCGCTTGCCGTCCCATCCGACAGTACCTATCCCGTTCCGAATGGTGAAGCCCTCCAGCCTGGTTGAGGAGGAAGCATCGCTCGGGATTGTCACCACCGTTCCGTCTCCGCCGCCATCCAGTGTCGTAACGTACTTGACCCAGTTTCGCTGGCTGAGAGCAGTCTCCGTGCCCCTGAACCCACCGTAGAGCGAAACGTCGTCCTTCATGGTGATGTTCTCGACGTACGTACCCGACGCAACCCACACGTCAACACCCGCATTGGCGACGTCAATCGCATCCTGAACCAGGTGGAAGGCGGTGGCCCAGGAGGTGCCGTCCAGGGTCGGACCCGGCGAGTCGAAGTCTACGTAGACGCGGTTCTGGATGGCATACTTCGCCGACTTGGTGAAACTCGGGTTCAGCCCGGTGGCCCATGCCTTCGCCTTGACCGTCTGGGTCGAACCGACGCTGATCGTTCCCCCGGACGCGATGACCGGCGAAAGCACCGTCGGCTCGGATCCGTTCGTCGTGTAGCGGATGGTGGCTCCCGGCGTCGCGCAGGTGACCGTCACGGTCTGCCCGGTCGCGTAGACTCCGCCGTCGGGGCTGAGACTCGGTGTCAGCGCCTGGTTGATGCCGATCTGGAATGTGATGGTATCGCCCGGCGCGCCGACATTGGAGATATCGAGGCCGCCGTTCGCACCGGAACTGAGGAAGCTCTTCGGGTTGGTATAGTCGTTGATCTGCGTCCGGCCCACGACTTCGCTGTAGTTCGCGGAGTTCACCGTGCCGTTCTTATCGGTGGTGCCGCCCGGGCGATAGATGTAAAGCTCATCCGGCGGGCCGTCGGCATTTCCGTTGTACGCCGGGTTGATCCGGTACACGATGAGTCCCGAACCGGGGATCGAGCTTTCGAAGGTACCGGTCTTCCTGCGATACTCCACCACGAAGTACTCGGTGGCAGAGTTCGGCGAGGCGATCTTGTAGCAATTGTTCGTGGACGACGTGATCGGATGGAGCGTGTACGTGCCGGCTGTAGTGATCTGCGGGATCGCGCCGATCCAGCCGCCGTACTTGTACTTCATGTACGCCGTCATGTGCTGAGGAGGGTTCCGGTCGTTCTCCATCAGGTCCCAAGGCCCGGCCGGGGTAAGGAACTGCTGGTCCTCCCTGTAGTGGTAGAGGTCCGGAGCGCCGAGCGCATGGAACATCTCGTGCGCGAGCACGCCAACCGCTCTGCTGCCGAACATCCAATCGCGGAACTGCTGATTGAACGTCCAGACGCGCTTTCCCCGGATGTAGACGGTGTCGCCGCTGAGCGCGCCGCAGCACGGCCAGAGCAGATCGGCCCAGTTATCCGATGTGCCGGAGAACATATAGCAGACGTCGTCCACGTTGCCGTCGTCGTCCTCGTCGATGTCGAGGTCGGCGGGCACCTGACCGGCAATAGCCGCGGCCGCATTCTTCAGCAATGCGGTGTGCCGGGTGTTGCGCTCCGTGTTGTTGGTATAGCCGATGGTATTCGCCGCGCTCCACGGCCGATAGTATCCCCTGGGATGGGAGTCCACCGTGGAGACGACCATGCCGCCGGACGGGGCGGGGTAGAAAGTCGAGCTGACGTCCAGCAGGTTGTAGGACGCCTCGCGATAGTAGGCGCGCATTGAGTTGACGCCGGTCCCGAAGTTGGTGAAGAGTCCCTGATACGTCGTGATAGGATCGCCGAACTCCGACTCGCCGCTGAACCGCACGAAGATCACTATGTTGTTGATCACGGTGGTCGTCGGCGTGCCCGAGTTGATGCTCCTGCTCGGCGCGGCGAATACTGAGAGGCGCTCTGCTCGATATTCCGCGAGAATCTTCTCCGACGGGCGGACGTTCGGCACGAGCTCGAGCTGAACCGGATCGCTCTTGCCTACCACATACGCCGACGGACCGATGGTATCGCCGACCTTGACTGCGTAGACGTAGCACTCACCCTTGGCATCCGGTACGATCACATAGCCATTTCTGTCGTGTACAGAGCGGTAGAACTCGTCGCCGGTGACGTAGGCTTGTATCTCCTGCCCGTCCGGCTGCATGAGCTTGACGGGCATCTCCCGGACGTAGACGGCTCGGGCGGCGGAAGAGAGGAAAGCGACCGAAAGCAGTATCGAGAGCCACGACGCTGGCCGGCAGGATCTGTTGCTGATCATATTGTGTTTGCTCCAGGGTCTCACGCTCGTTGAAAGCCTGGCCAGCGGCTCGCGAGGATCGGCCCGTGTTGCCAGTGCATATTGACTGGACCGCAGCCGATTGCTTCAACGTTATATTACCATTCTGGCATGATTTCGTCAAGACTGGAGGAACTTCGCGCGTGCAGGAGGTAGGCCGACGGCCCTAGAATCTGTCAACGGGAGGACACGAACATGGATGCCATAGAGTGCCTGAAGACCAGGAGGAGCGTGCGGGCGTATCAGAACAGGCCCGTGCCGAAGGAGATCATCGAGGACATCGTTGACTGCGGACGGCTCGCGGCGTCGGCGATAAACGTCCAGCCGTGGGCGTTCGTCGCCGTGACGGATTCCGGCGTGAAGAAGCAGATCGCGGATATCAGCGATCACGGCCAGTTCATCGAGCAGGCAGGCGCGTGCATCGCGGTCTTCTGCCTGAACGGGAAGTACTACCTGGAGGACGGCTCGGCGGCAACCCAGAACATCCTGAACGCGGCGCGCGCCCACGGGCTCGGCTCTTGCTGGGTCGCGGGCGACAAGAAGGAGTACGCGCCCCGGATCGGGCAGTTGCTCGGCGTGCCGGAGGACCGCAACCTCGTCTCGCTGATCGCGGTCGGCTACCCGGAACAGACGCCCAGCCCGGCGAAAAGGGCGCTCGCAGAGGTGCTCCACTGGGAGCGCTTCGGCGGATGCTCCGGCGGATAGAGACTCTCCCGCGGAGCCTGACTACTACCGTGTTCGAAGGACCGAGATCGAAGAGAGGAGGACCTGCCGTGGCAGAGAATCCCGAGCCCACGGGGCCGGCGGCGGCATACAGACACGATCATCCGCCGGTCCGAAACGTGAACGTGGAGTACGAGCAACAGCGCACGCCCGGACAGCGCGTGGCCGACACGGTGACCGCCGTGATCGGCAGTTGGCCGTTCATCATAACGCAGAGCCTGTTCCTGATCCTATGGATGGCGGTCAACGTCTACCTGGCCGTGATGATCAAACTGCACCCGGGCTACCTTCACGCGTGGGACCCCTATCCCTTCATCCTGCTGAATCTCGTGCTCAGCTTCCAGGCCGCGTACACCGGGCCGATCGTCATGATGAGCCAGAACCGGCAATCGGAGAAGGACCGCCTGGCAGCCCAGCACGATTTCGAGATCAACGTCAAGGCCGAAGAGGAAGTCGAAACCATCCTGAGACAGTTGGCTCACCAGGAGCAACTCATCATCGAGATCCTCAAGCAGACGAACGCCGAAGGGCAGGCGCCCGCGGCGAGCGCGAAGGATGACAGCATACAGGAACTGGTTCGACGCGTCGAGCAGAATGACAAGAGCATTCGGCTACTTCTGGAGAAGATGAGCTAGTTCGCAGCCCCGTCATTCCCTGGCGGTGATCTTTGCTCCGCGCCGGAAGACGCCCGCGGTCAAGCCTCGGTCGGATGCCATCCGATCGAGCAGAAGCTCCTGCGGCACGGCGCAGGCGAGAGAGAACAACTCCGGATCGCCGGGTGAGAGCACGATACTCGCCAGATTCTCTTGCCCTTCGACCTCGACGGCGGTCATCAGCACGACCTTGGTGCCGAGTTCCGCCATCTCGCGCGCCATGCTCCTAACCAGGTCACCGCCGTGACCCTCGGGGGCGAACACGACCGCGTGATGCCCCGGGCCGACAATCTCGAATGGCCCATGCCTCATGCTCCCGCCGGGGAGCGCGGTCGTGAAGACGTGCGCGCCTTCCTGAAAGGTGAGCGCCGCCTGCCTTGCAGCCGCCATCGCCGGACCGCGCGAGACGAAGTAGACGGTCCGCGCGTCCTTGAGCAGGGATGCGGCCTCGTCTATCTCCGATCGCCGGTTCGCGAGGAAGGTGTCCATCCCGTCCGCGATCGTATCGAGCGAGTCCAGGACGGCATCGGCCTCCCGATACGCGAGCGCGCGGCTCAGGATCAGCAGGACGGCCATGCTGTTCGCGTAGGTCTTGTTCGATATCGAGGCCTCCTCGCCGGCGAGCATCGGCAGGTCGAGGCGGGAGATGCGCGCCATCGTGCTATCGGCGTCGTTGGTGACGGTGATGAGAGCGCGAAGCTCCCGCAGGCGGCGGACGACGTTGCGAGTCTCCACGCTCTCGCCCGACTGCGAGACGGCGATCAGCACATCGTCGTCGCGGATGCTCTCGATGCCGCAGTGGAGCAGTTCGCCCGCCTCCCAGATGACCACGGGCACGGGGCACTTGTCGCCAAGATAGTCGCGGATGATGAGCGGGGCGAACTCCGACGTCCCCATGCCTGTGAAGGTGAGGCTCCTGGGCCGCCGGGACATAGCGCGCGCGGCGGACGTCAGAAGGTCGGCGCCACTGCCGCCCCGGTAGAACTCGATGAGGTCGCGCAGGACCTTGCCGTGTTGAGCCACTTCATCAAGGAAAGCCATCGCCGTTCCTCCCGCACCGCCATATTGTACCCGGATTGAGCGCGGTTGTCACGAAGGAGATTCGACGGGACTGGCGGAAACCTGTGATGGCCGGCACGGGTCGTATAGACTCAACAGGTCCCGTCGGCCCCGGAGGAAGACATTGACGAGAGCCCTTTTCATAGCCCTTGCCGCGATCATCCTGCTCGGCGGGATCGCATCGGCTGCCGAGTATCGCGAGTTGACGGCCCGCGACTACACGGACAAGATGAAGGCCGGGTGGCTCGGCCAGATGATCGGCGTCGTCTACGGCGGGCCGACCGAGTTCAAGGCGCAGAGACGCATCTACGAGGATGACATCCCCGCGTGGAGGCCCGAACGCATCGTCGAATCGCTCGGGCAGGACGACATTTACGTCGAGATGAGCTTCCTGGAAGCGATCGAGAAGTACGGCCTCGACATCACATGGGAGGAAGCCGGAAAGGCATTTGCCGGGACCGGGTTCAAGCTCTGGCACGCGAACAAGCAGGGCAGGGAGAACGTGCGCGCGGGCATCATGCCGCCTGCATCGGGGCACAAGGACAACAACCCGCACTGCGACGACATAGACTTCCAGATCGAGGCCGACCTCTTCGGCCTGCTCAATCCCGGGATGCCGCAGTCTGCAAACACCCTCGGGGAGCGTTTCGGGCGGATCATGAACTACGGCGACGGGCTCTACGGCGGGATGTTCGTGGCAGCGATGTACTCTCACGCGTTCTTTGAGAGCGACGTGCCGAAGGTCGTTGATCTCGCTCTCAGGTCCATACCGCTGACGAGCACTTACTCCGCCGCCATCCGCGACGTGATACGCTGGCACAGAAAGAACCCGACCGACTGGCGCGCAACGTGGAAACAGATCGAGGACAAGTGGGTGGCGCATCCCACGGGCCGCTGCTCGACGGGCAACTTCAACATAGACGCCCGGGTGAACGGCGCATACATCGTCATGGGCCTTCTCTACGGCGAGGGCGACCTCGAGAAGACGATGGAGATCTCGACGCGGTGCGGGCAGGACTCCGACTGCAATCCGTCGAACGCGGCCGGCATCCTGGCGACGATCAAGGGTTTCGACGCGCTGCCGGAGAGGTACAAGTCCGGGCTGCCGCTGATGGCGGACAAGCTGTTCAGCCACACACCGTACACGTTCGACGGGGTGGTTGCGGCGACGGAGAGGATCGCGCGGGAGCAGATCGTGCGCGCGGGCGGGTCGGTCAAGACTGTCGCCGGCGAAGAGGTCTTTCTGGTCCCGGTCCAGCGCCCGAAGTCCCCGAGGCTCGAGCGGTAGCTTCCCTCGCGCCGGAGTGGGGCGGAGAGCCCGGGCGAGATTCGTCGCTTTGCTCAGAATGACAGCGCCGGCCGCGACGGTGAACTGCTTCGCGATCTCCGCGAATTTGACTTTCGGGCGGGGCGCTGGTATACTGCGCGTTGGCGTGACGCCTTTTCGCCCGCACGAGAGCCGCTCTAAGTATGCTCCGCGGGCGTACTTATCCACGACCGAGTGCAGAGGACGCGATCCGGGCGCGCGCCGACAAGATGATTTGACCCGCACTCGACCAGGAGGTTGTACTATATGAGACTCTCACTCCAGGCGGAGACGAGGAAAGATTTCCGCAAGAGCTACACCAAGAAGCTCCGCAACGACGGCAAGATACCGGCGACCCTGTACGGCAAGGGCGTGCAGTCGAAGTCCATCGAGCTCAGCCTCGAGGATATGGTCCAGTTGCTCAAGACGCCGGGAGGACGCCTCGCCCTCATTGACCTGAAGGTTGACGGCAAGCTGGAGAAGGGCCACCCGGCCATGATACAGGACATCCAGAGAGAGCCCGTCGGCAAGAAGATCAGGCATGTGGACTTCCACAGGATCTCGATGGACGAGCCGGTCCAGGCGAGCATACCGATCAGCATCATAGGCATAGCGCCGGGAATCGCCGCGGGCGGCGTGACGGAGCAGCCGGTGAGCGAAGTGACGGTCAAGGCCCTGCCGGACAAGATTCCGAGCCACATTGACGTGGACATCTCGCATCTCGAGCTCGGCGACGCCGTGCACGTCGGGGACCTGCAGATCCCGGAGGG
>JAGONM010000011.1:61543-89318 GCA_017993055.1 Armatimonadota bacterium | reverse complement strand
CCGGGGGCGCGAGGTGAGTCTGCGGCGTGTTTTGCGGCACAGACGTAGAGTATATGAACCGAATGGAGGGTTACGCCTCAACGACGATCGGTTTGACGTCGGAACCCACGCGGGCGACCATAGCGCCAAGGCTCGCCAACTTGCCAACAATGTTCTCGTAACCCCGGTCAACATGCTCTATGCCGGCAACCTCGGTGCGCCCCTCCGCAGCAAGTCCGGCGATGACGAGCGCGGCGCCGGCCCGGAGGTCACTGGACGAAACCTCGGCCCCGGTCAGCTTGGGAACGCCTTTGATTATCGCCGTGCGGCCCTCCTGGACGATATCGGCACCCATCCGTTGGAGCTCGGCTACGTACTTGAACCTTCGCTCGTAGACGTTCTCGCTGATCACCGACGTGCCGTCCGCAATGGAGAGCAGGGCGGCGAACGGCTGCTGCATATCGGTGGGAAAACCGGGGTGAGGCATGGTCTTGATATCCACGGCGTCGGGCCGGCGGTCGCACGACACACGAATCCAGTCGCCACCTGAGGAGACCTTGATACCTGCCTCCTGCAGCTTCTGAAGGACCGCCGTGCAGTGCTCGGCGAACGCGCCCCGCATGGTGACGTCTCCCCTGGTGATCGCTGCGGCGATGGCAAATGTGCCTGTCTCCATCCGGTCGGGGATCATCGGGTAGTTGGCTCCCCGCAGTTCGTCCACACCCTCGACCTCGACAGTCCCCGTGCCCTGTCCCCGTACCTTGGCGCCCAAGGCAATCAGGAAGTTGGCCAAGTCAACGACCTCGGGCTCCTGGGCGGCGTTCTCGATGCGGGTAACGCCTTCAGCGAGGCAGGCGGCAGTCATAAGATGTTGGGTAGCCCCAGCGCTGGGAAAGTCGAGATAGATCTCGCAGCCGCGCAGTTTGTCGGCCTGGACCGTGACGTAGCCGTGCTCGATGGAGATCTCGGCCCCAAGCGCCTGAAGGCCCTTGACGTGGAAATCGACCGGTCTAGCGCCGATGTCGCATCCGCCGGGCATTGGAACCTTCGCGGAGCCGGTACGGGCTAGAAGAGGCCCGGCGACACAGAATGACGCGCGCATCTTCTTGACAAGCTCGTAGGGGGCTTCATTCGTGTGGATCTCGGTAGCGTCTATCTCGACGGTGTCGCCGTCCATTCTCGTACGGGCTCCGAGTTGACGGAGCATCTCGACCATGGTGAGTATGTCGCCGATGCGAGGAACGTTCGTGAGGGTAATGGAGCCTTTTGCCAGCAGTGCGCCGGCCATGATCGCCAGGGTGCCGTTCTTGCTTCCGTTGACCTTGACCTCGCCGTCAAGTCTCTGTCCGCCCGAGATGTAAATCTTGTCCAAGAATCGGTCCTCCCGTCCGGTCGGCCTGCCCCAACGACGAATCCACGCATTCCGAGCAGATCCTCAGTGATTCGCCGGAGCGAACCGGATTCATCATGTCCGAGTTTCGGGACGCACGAGCCACGCAGGGCTGGGGCAAGATGCGGCCAGGTTCTCCATGCCCGAAGAAGTATACAGAAACGTGCTCGGCCTTGTCAAGCTGCGAGAGGCGGCGATCATCATCCCATGGGACGCAGAGTCGAACCGTCGGCCTCGAACAGTCCGGATGTACCCGGCTGCTCGGCCAGGAGAAGGTGCGCGTCAAGATCGAGCCTGGTGAAGACGCCTGTCCCGGCAGCTAGGTGTATCGCCGCCGAGAAGCCATATGCCGACTCGATCATACAGCCCAGCATCAGTTCCTTTCGGGCCGCGCGGCAGATGGAGATGATGTCCAGAGCGCCCGATACGCCCGATTTCATCAGCTTGATGTTCATGCCGTCCACGGCATCGAGTTCCACCAGCTTTATCGCGTCGCCGGGAGTCTGGACGCTCTCGTCGGCGATGACCGGGATCGAGGTGTGTTGAGTAACGTACCGAAGGCCGTCAAAATCCTTGTAGTCCACCGGCTGCTCGAGCATATCGAGCTTGACCCCCGCGTCCAGCAGAGCATGCACGAAACCGACCGCCGCGGTCGGCACGAAGCCCTGGTTCGCGTCGGCGCGGATGGCGCAGTCCGGAGCGCCTTCGCTCATCGCGCGGATGCGGGCGATGTCCTCCTCTATATCGGCGGAGCCGACCTTCACCTTCAGACTGCTAAACCCCTCGGCGGAGGCTTTCTCCGCAAGCTCGCGCGCGCGCTCAGGCGTCGTGATCGGGATCGTGACGTCGGTCTCGACCTCGGCCAATGCGCCTCCGAAGAACCGGTGCATCGGCATGGCGTACAGCTTGCAGAAGGCGTCCAACGCGGCAATCTCGAGCCCAGCCCTCGCGGACCGGTCGTCCGGAAGGGCGCGCTCCAGCAGTTCGAATATCGACCGGTAGGATCGCGGATCCATGCCTGCGAGATCGTCCTTGCAGAAATCAACCGCCGACAGCACGGAACCGGTATCCTCTCCGGTGACATATTGAACCGGAGTCGCAGCACCGAAGGCGCTCATGCCGTTAGAGAGCCGCATCTCCATCACGACCGCCGGAGAGGACGTCTTGCGACCCTTGGCTGTCTCGAACGGCTCTTTCAACGGAAGATCATGCACCGACGCCGCAATCTCGACGATCTCGATCATCTACATCACCTCTCACCTTCGGTTGAAGCGATTATAGCACCGAAGATCACGCTTTGGGAAGGACATATACGCGGCGGTGACGGAACATAGTCTGTGTCGCTCTTTGCCACCAGGCATCCCCATTCTTGGAAAGGAAACCGCTCATGAAGAGAGAACTCCGAGCGTTGACAGTCCGGCGCGTCGTGATGCTGGTACTGGCAGTCTCCGTCCTCGCACCCCTATCGTACGCCGCGACCGAGCCGGAGGTCGCGCAGATCATTGACAGGGCACTCGCAGACCCGGCACTGGCGCACGGGCTTCAGGGAATTGTGGTCAAGTCGCTCAAGGACGGGCGAAGCGTCTACGAGAAGAACGCCGACCTCGTCTTCATCCCGGCGTCGAACTTCAAGCTGCTAGTATCGGCGACGGTACTCGACAGACTCGGGCCGCGATACCGTTTCAAGACGTTCATATATACGACCGGAAACGTTGCGGGCGACGGCACCCTGAAGGGAGATGCGGTGCTGGTCGGCCGCGGCGACCCGGTGCTGAGCGTGGATCACCTCCGGGAGATGGCATCGAAGCTGAAGAAGCTCGGCATAAGGGCCGTCGAGGGCAACATCGTCGCCGACGACACATGGTTCGATCAAGTCCGTCTCGGCTGGGGATGGAACTGGGACGACGAACCGTACTACTACTCCGCGCAGCTAAGTGCGATCTGCCTGAACCGGAACGTTGTGGACGTGTATATCCGCCCCGGAGCCAGGGAAGGCTCGAAGCCGACCATCAGGGTCAGCCCCGCGACGTCGTATATGACGATTCAGAACGACGCCGTGACGGTCAAGGCCGGGGCGGAGAAGACCGTTTCCGTGGACAGGCTCAGAGGACGCAACGTAATCCGCGTAACCGGAGCGATTCCACTCGACTACAAGGCTACCGGCGGGGAGGAAGCGATCACCATGGAGGAGCCGGCGCTTTTCGCGGCCACCGTGCTGAAGGAGATGCTGGAGCGCGATGGGATTCAGGTCAGAGGCAGGCCAGTCCTCGGCAAGAAGCCCGATGGGGCGGCTATCGCGGCTTCCTGGGAGTCCGTACCCATGAGCGAAATACTTCCACTGCTGAACAAGCCGAGCGACAACCTGATCGCGGAGACCCTGCTCAAGACGCTCGGAGCGGAGTTCAAGGACAGAGGATCTTCTTCGAGTGGCGCGGAGGTGGAAAGGGAGTTCCTGACCAAGGCGGGGCTCGACATGACCGCCATCAGCATCATAGACGGCTCCGGGCTAGCGCGGATGAACTACATATCGCCGAAGAACCTCGTAACGCTGCTCGAGTACATGCACCGGCACAGGAACTCGGAGATCTACCTGCACTCACTGCCAATCGCGGGAGTGGACGGCACACTTCGAAGCAGGATGAAGGGCACCGCAGCGGAGGGAAACTGCAGGGCGAAGACCGGGTATATCAGCCGCGTGCGGACGCTCTCAGGGTACGTCACCTCGAAGGTGGGCGAACCGCTTGCCTTCTCGCTGATGATGAACCATCACCTGTGCAGTTCCGCCGAAGTGAACGCGATTCAGGACAAGATAGTCATCGCACTGGCGGAGATGGATTGAGTTGAGGGTTTCACGCGAGATACTGATTCTGGGAGCGATTCTGCTTCTCGGGGCGCTGATCAGGGGACTGTACCTCGCAGAGATCGCGAACCGTCCGGACTTCACGAACCCCGGAGTGGACGCAGGCTATCACGACTACTGGGCGCGCGGCATCGTCACCGGAGACTGGGCGCCGCCTCCCACCCTGCCCGACCCTGAGATCCCGAAGACCCCGTACTTTCGCCCGCCGGGTTACACGTTCTTCATGGCGGGAGTTTACCGGTTGACCGGAGGAAGTTACCTGGGGCTGCGCGTGGCCCAGATGCTGATCGGGGTATTGAGCATCGGACTGGCGTTCGCGCTTGGCAGGAGGTGGTTCGGCGCGCGGGCCGGGCTGATCTACGCGGGTCTGCCGGCGGCCTACTGGGTGTTCGTCTATTACGAGGGAGAGCTTCTCGAGCCGGTCCTGCTGGTCGCGCTGGGACTGCTCCTCGTATACGAGGTGAGCCTGTGGGCCGACAAGGTCTCGCCAGTCAGAGCGCTCTACTCGGGCATCGTCCTGGGGCTCTTCGCTCTGGTAAGGCCGAACATACTCCTTTTCGCCCCGGCCGCGCTCTTGTGGCTAACATGGATCGCGCACAGTCGCAAGGATTCGCGACTCCTTCGCACAACCGCCGTCGGGTTCTTCCTCGGAACGGTGCTGACGATCGCGCCCGTTACGATCCGCAACTGGGTGGTAGCGCATGAGTTCGTTCCTATCTCGACCAACGGTGGGATCAACCTGCTCATCGGAAACAACCCGAAGGCCGACGGGTTCTGCGTGGGAGAGATCCCGGGGCTCGGGCGATTCGAAACGTGCTACGACTACCCACAGATCGTCCGTAATCTCGAATCGAAGTCCGGCCGACGGATGACCCACTCGGAGGTCTCAGCCTACTTTTCCGGTCAGGCGAAGGATTACATCAGGTCGCACCCGATTGAAGTCTTGAAGCTGACCTGGAAGCGGGCGCTGCTCTTCTGGGGGCCCAAGGAGATCGGCCACAACAAGGAGGACGAACTGGAGCGCGCGGACTCGAAGGTACTGCGAAGGATTCCGATCAGGTTCCCGCTGGTGCTCGCGCTCTCCGTGGTCGGGGCGGGACTGTTTCTCGGGGCGGCGATCCGAGGGGATTCGCGACGGAAGGACCCGGCGGTCCAGCGGCAATATGAGATTATGATACTGGCGGCGCTCTTCGTGGGAGCATATTTCGTGTCCTATCTGCCGTTCTTCGCGGCCGGGCGATACCGCGTGCCGATTGTGCCGATCCTGATGCTTCCCGCCGCGTACGGCATAGACCGCATCGTCGGCTTCTTCATCGCCCGCAGGCTCGTCTCGGCAGCAGTCTCGATCTTGCTGATCCTAGGCGCATATGCCCTGGCGTCGCTCAACCCGACCGGGTACGCCCCGGACGAGGCGAAATGGCGCTTCGACCGGGGAGCGGACTTCCGGGCTCGCGGCGACTCCGCACGCGCGGTCCGGGAATATGAGATGGCCATCGAACTGCGACCGGCCTACCCGCAGGCACATACCAACCTCGGACTGGCGCTGATAGACGTAGGCAGGGCGGATGACGCGATCATGCACTTCCGCGAGGCGCTCCGGATCATGCCCGGCGAGGCGATACCGCATTACGGCCTCGGACTGGCGTATTCGAGCCTCGGTCGGCCAGAAGACGCGGTTCCGCAGTTCGAACAGGCAGTCCGGATCGACCCTAAGCATGCGGGATCGCAGTATGAGCTTGGGGTTCTCCTGTATGCGCAGGGCCGGCTGCCTGAGTCCATGTCGCACCTCAGGAGGGCAATCACCGCCGATCCACGGATGGGGATGGCCCACGCCGCGCTGGGTATCGCGCTTCAGGACTCAGGAGAGGCCGACGAAGCCGCCGAGCAGTTTCGGGCCGCACTCGCGATCAGCCCTGAGCCAGTGTCGCATTACAGCCTCGGGAACTACCTTGCCGAGAGAGGGAAGCTCGACGAGGCGATCGGCCACTTCCGGGAGGCGGTGAAGATGGCGCCGGACTACGGTGACGCGCGGCGAAACCTGGCAGTAGCTCTGTACTTCAGGGGCGACTATGCCGGCGCATGGAATGAGGTGCATCTGGCGAAGAAGCACGGGGTTCAATTCGATCCGAGGTTCATTCGGGAGTTGACTGAGAAGATGCCGCCGCCGGCTCATCCTCGTCCTTGACCTGGAAGGTACCTGACGCACCTTCGGCCTCGATCCACTCCTCGCCTTCCTTGAGTGAAACCGTGACCTTCGGGGCAGAGAAGCTGTGCTTCTCCTTGTCGTCCACGGCCTGGATGTTGCCAGCGAGCTTCAAGGTCTCTTCCCTGACGAGATATGTCGCCGCATCGGCTGTGATGACCCTGTTCTTCTGAACGATCTTCAGGTTGCCGGACGCCTCTGCGCGCTTCTCCTTGTAGAAGTACTCGACCTTGTCGCAGGTGACTACTGCCTCGTCCTTCCATTCGGACTTGAGCGACTTGTTGGCGTCATCGACGGGCTTGTCGGGCTTGGATTTCGGCTTGGTAACCATGCTGACCTTCCCGATCAGCGCGGCGGTCTTCGCTTCGAAGTTCACCGTACACTGCTCGCCGGTGATGGTGGTCTGCGGGTCCGCGATCTTCAGACTGCCCGAGATCACCGCGGTCTTGGTCTTCTCCTGATAGTCGGCCTTGTCTGCGGTGACCGTGGTATCACCCTGGATGAACCTCACGTTTCCTTTGAGCGAGATCACGCGGTCGTCGCCTTCCCAACGGTACGACGAAGCGTCGGCCGAATACTTGATCTCGGTATACTTCGGTTCGGCGGGAGGCTTTGCTGGCTGCTGGGCAACGACCGCGACAGCCGCGAGCGCCAGCGCCACGCAGGACAATGCCCACCATAGCCCTCGATTCGGACGTGTCTTCAATGCGCGCACCGCACGCTCTCCTCTCAGTCCGGCAACCGTATGGTTCCGTACACCTTCGAGATGGTCAGTTCCTTCTTCGCAAGGTCGGCGACCATCTTTTCGCCGTGAAATGTGCTACCGCCGAACGTCGCACTCACTCCACCCCCACACGCAAGTCTGGAAGCAGAGGCCTTCCAGTAGATGCTGTTTGTCTTGAACGACGGGCCGTCCTTCACCGCGAGGGCGGCCGCTCCGGGCACGAACGCATTGCGCGTGATGGTGTTGTATACGACCTTGCCAGCCTTCATGGTCGCGATCGGCTCGCCGTCCTTGATGAGGCTGCCCGCGGTAACGTGCCGGAACGTCGCACGCCGCCTGTCGCGACTGACCTCGACGGTCTTCGCCTGAATCTTCCAGATCCGCTGGCGCTCCGACCAACCGACGAGGGTCGCACCCTCGAAGACGAGACCGACGTCCTGCAGGTGCTCGTCACCGAGATCGGTGACCGCTCTGCCGAATGGGTGGAGGGCCCGCATGTAGGCAAAAGACCATGCGATCCCAGCGACCAGCACCAGCCCGGTTATGTACGGGAGCCAACGCTTCATAGGCTAGTCCGCGACAAAGGATCTCAGCTCAGCGTAAGAGTAAGCGGTCTCGGTATAGTCCACCGCTGTCACTATCCAGTAGTACGTCCGTCCGCTCCGGAGTGGGGACCCATCGTACCTGACCGAGGTTACGTCCTCCCAGTCCGACGTCCAGATCGGGAAGACACCGTAGGACGGAGGATCGCCGCCGTAGTCCCCTCCCGGATCGAGAGGGATGGTCGGGAATCGGTCATAGAGATAGACCGAGTATGCAACGGCCCGTGATAGCGCCTGCCATGTGAACAGCGGATTGCCGGACACGGAGCCTCCATTAGCGGGGAGAGACGACCGCAGATAGCCGAGAGGCGTCACGCTCAACTCGTTGCTCCAGTTGCTCTCAGACTCGTCAATCCACTCGTTCCACCGGTCCAGGAACTCCGTATGCACCGCTGAGACACGGTAGTAGTAGCTCAGGCCGGGCTCGATCTCACCGCCCATGTCGCCGTAGAAGTTGGCGTATGGATCGCGGACGAAGTCAATCGCCTGTCTGGCAGCACTACCGACCTTGCGGTAGATGCCATAGCCGGCCAGATACTTCGACAGGTTCGCGTCAAGCGCATTCCAGTACAGGTCGATCTCGATAAGCGAGTCGGGCGATACGGCCCTGACCGCCATCGTCTGCTTCTCAGGCTGCTTCCTTGTCTTGAGCGCTTCCCGGAACCTCTCAGAGGTAAATGCCCGGACGGCGTCGTAAGGATTGCTTCCTGACACCGACGAGGCCGAGAGCGACCTTGTCAGCGGATTCGGCATCGTGTATGACTCAATGTACTCCAGAGTGGGCGGCTCCGGGGTGTCCAACGTAGACTCGTAGAGACGAAAGTCAACCCACATACTGCTGGTGATGTTCGGAATCTCGACTTCGTCGTTCTCGAAAGCCACCTTCGATGCTGATATGACGGCGCTCAAGCCGAGCGGCACATCCCTCATGGTATAGCGCCCGTTGCCATCCGTAACCGCCACGATCGAGCCGTAAGGACCATCGTAGGCGCTGGAATCGGAGGGCCGGAGAAGCCGAGTGGTCAGAAGCACCCGCGCGCCGGACACGCCCTTGCCGGTCGAGTCCTTGACGTATCCCTCGATGCTGGTCTGCTGACTCGCGGGAGAGAGTACGATATTCGCGTTCATCGTCGGGCCGTCACGCAGAACTTCGACCGCCGTAGTGCCCTCCCAGGTCGCCCCGTTGACAGTAGCCGAGGCGCGGATCGTCTGCCAGCCGCTCGGCGCGTTCGGCAGTCGGAATGCGCCTGACGCCAGCGATCTCGTCTGCTGGCCGCCGATCCAGACCCTGGCATCTATAACCACGTTACGCTCTATATCCGAGACCGTGCCGTGAACGGCGCTCGAAGACGTCGTCCCGCCACAGCCCGCAACCATTGCGGCCGCGAACGAAACCGCGAACAGCATCAGGATCATCCGAGACTCGAAACTCTTCATCTGAAGCCTCCATTTCCGCTCGAGCGCAATTGACCCCGCGCCGCAGGCCGTCTCAGCGACCGCGTCTGTCAATGCACTCAACAGCCAGGCTGAGATTCCTTTCGGCCAACTCTCTCATCGCCGGAACTCGCGCCGACAGGCGCCTGCAGAGCTCGTCACGACGATCCCAGGCTTCCAGCACCCGATCAGTCAGCACGCCGGATTCCATCTCGGCCAGCGACACCGACTCCTGCCCGGATGCCGAGAGGAAGCTCTCTACCTTTGGATCGTAAGCAATGCCGACCGCCGGTACCCCAGCGGACGCTGCGAATATCAGCGCGTGAAGGCGCATGGCGATCACCATCCGGCACTCCGCGATCACGCCCAGAATGAGACGTGGATCGCATCCCTGGCGCAGGACCGCCACTTTGTCGCCGACAGACTCCCGGACTCGCTCCGCCAGGCGGAAATCCTCGGGGCGCTGCATTGGAACCAGCAGCAGCCTCGCAGGAATCCGAGCCGAGAGTCGACTCAACGCGGCTGCCGCGGCTTCCTCGAGCCCCGGCGACTCGGGCCATTCCCTCAGCGCCACCGCCACTACAGCATCGCTCGGACCGACGCCCGACTCGGAGAGAAGCTTGCGCGCCTGCTCCGGATCGCATGGTTCAAGCACGAGAGTCGGGTCTGCCGTCACCTCGATCCGGGAGCGCCTGACCCCAATCTCCGCAAGCAGATCCGCCGATTCGAGGTCCCGCACGGTGATCAGCGGGACTCCGTCGAGAGCCATCCGAGTGAACTCACGGGACGACAACCGCCGGAGCGGGCCGATCCCCTGCCCCAGGATCATCACTTGGCGACCGGCGCGCCTTGCGGTCGTGATCACCAGCAGGTAGTACACCAGCGACTTGAAGCTCGTCGCATCCTGGATCAGGCTTCCGCCGCCGCTGATCAACAGATCGCAGCCGTGAATCGCCTCCCTCACGCGGCCCATATCCATCCGTGGAACTGCCGTCACGCCGTAGGCATCGGCGGTCTCCGCGGGGGTCGCGGAGAGAACGGTAATCTCAACGCCGTCTCCCATATGACGGCGCAGCCCGCCGACGATCGAAGCGAGAACCGCTTCATCGCCGGCGTTCGAGAAACCGTAGTATCCTGATATTGTTATACGTTTTGAGGCGGCCAAAGGTTACTTCCCGTCGTCGTTCCGGGAGGACGGAGCCGTCGCTCGGACGATTGGTTTGCACACGAACCACCATACCGGCAAGGCTATGAGCACGCTTAGGACGATCCCGTTGAACGCACGCATTATGGTGACGGCCAGCGGTGTATGTATGTGGCAGAAGGTGTTGAGCATGGAGACCTGGCCCAGCACGCCCAGCGCGAGAAGCGGCAGACCGATCGTCCTGCGCCTGGCGAAGAGGAATGCCGCACCGATGATCAGCGCGGGGTGGCCGATCAGGAATTCCTTGGTTCGCGGCCGCACGACCAGCACCTTGTCCAGAATAGCACGGAACTTCAGTTCGAGGCCGCTGACACCCACACCGGGATCGTTGCCCGTTCGGAGCAGCGCGAAACCGATGATTCCGACCGCGAAAAGCAGCGCCATGGCCTGCCAGATGAACAGCGGGCTGGCGCCGACCTCCCTCAGGTTCGCCCGAATCCTCCTCCACGCGACAGGCAGGGCCTCATTCATCATCGGCAGCCCCGCAGACATCAACAGCACGACAAGAAGCAGAGGGAGCAGATGGGCAACCTTGATCCCGGCAAACTGCTCGACCTTCAACATATAGTCCCGGGTTCCGAGCATGCCGCCGATCATCAGGGCGCCGGCAAGCGTATAGGCGGACGCGCGCACGAACCGGGCGGTGGAACGCAGGGCCGGATGCCTGAACGAGCCAGATATCTCCCTCCCGAGGTACGGCCCGTAGACTCGAAACACCCCCAGCGTCGGGAAGATTACCGCTACCGACAGCGCCGTCATCTGCATCCCGAAGTCGCCCGCAAGGGTGAGGCCGACGAACAACGCTGATAGGGCAGACAGGAGCACGAACTGTACCGCCGCAGAGAGAGTGATCAGTGAGCTGAGCAGTAGGATGCATCCCGCAGCGGTCGAGACTCCCATGACGGCAGTCAGCGCACTTGAGCGCGGCCTATCATCGAACGGCTTCGCGGGACCGGCGGAGTATCCGACAGATCGGAGAGCTTCGTGGATTCCCCCGACGAACCTGACATTTGCCTCGACAGGGTCCTCGCCGGTAGCCTCGAAGAGCCTGACGTAGCACAAGCGGATGTTGCGCTCCTTGACTGCACGGGCAAAGCGCTCAGTTGCCTGGCTCGCCGACAGAGCCGCCATCTCCGGAAGAGGAATGCTGTGCACCCTGATGAAGAACCCATCGAGGTGACGACACATCCCCGCGTCACCTCGCTGCTTGGCGAACTCGACCGAGCCGTACGCCATGCCTGCGGACTTCAGACGCGCCGCAACCGCCTCGATAAGGCCGCGGAACCCCAGGACCTCCTCGCCCGAGCAGATCAGCCTGGTGACGCTGGCAGCCCGCATCTCGGAGATAGCGGCGTCCACGGCCTTGACGGTGAGCACGGGATTGTTCTGCAGCCGGGCGACGACGTCGAGCCCCGACTCACGCACAATGCTGACTGCCTCGGGCTGAAGCCCCAGGCCGATGCCGTTGAGCGTCAATGGCGCAGCCTTCACGACGATCTCGTCGGATGCCTGAGGGGCGAAATCCTCCGGGACCCGAAGTACGGTCTCCGGGGGGAGACGCTCGCCCAGTAAACGATAGAGCCTCTCCCTGAGCGCGGAATCCTGCACGCGCACAACGGTGAGCGGAGTCTCCGGGGAGTAGCGCTCCGTCAGGGAGGCCTGCCCGGTTGCCGTCAGATCGCCGAACAGCTGCTCGGTGATCGCCACGCCGGTGACCCCCGCAGCCTTGAACCGCTCGAGAAGGACAGGCATGGGGACGCCGGACGCGGCGGAGAGACTCTGCAGTTCAGCATAGTCCAGCGCGAGTTCCACGGACTTGTTGCGGGATTCGATATCGAGCCTGTTCGCGAGCAGAGCCAGTGCGGCCAGCAGGCCGGGGATCAGAAGCAGAACGAGGATCCAGTTTCTTTTCGCCAAAGCTAACCTCCGCCGGTAACGCGCTGCGCCTGTCAGTAGCCGATCCGGCGCCCGTTGAGCAGCCGCTTGCCGCCCAGGATGTATATCATGCCTATGCCCGAGAGGAATCCGCCGACGTGCGCCGCGTATGCGACGCCACCTTCACCGGTCGTACCGATGCTGAACACGATGGAGTTGATCACCTGCAGAATGATCCACATTCCGAGAACGACCGAGGCTGGGAGCGCGATGACCTGAATGAAGACGAAGAAGACGACGCTGATGATGCGAGCACGCGGGAAGAGAATCAGATAGGCCCCGAGGACGCCGCCGATCGCTCCGCTCGCACCGACCATCGGAATCTCGGAGCCGGGACTCTGCGCGACCTGGGCCAGGGCGGCGGCAAGACCGGCTATCAGATAGAATGCCAGAAATCTGAAGTGCCCGAGGATGTCCTCAATGTTGTTCCCGAATATCCAGAGATAGAGCATGTTTCCGCCGATGTGCAGAAGGTTGGCGTGCATGAACATCGAGCTGAATATGGTCATCCAGGCAGGAACCGGCGTCGGAGGGCCGATATCTCGCCCCGTAACAAGCTCGTAGGGGATCAGTTCGAAACCCGCAAGCGGCCCGGGATGGGCAACACCGTTGTAGAGGAAGAGAAACACGTTGACGGCAATCAGCGCGTAGACCACATACGGGATTCTTTGCGTCGGATTCTCGTCTCTAAGGGGAATCAACGTCTCGCTCCGCCCACTCGAACTGCCGGCATTCTATCACAACTGCTTGCGGGTGTAAACGCACCAAGGCCCGGGAGCGAGTCCCGGGCCTTGGGTCACAGGTGCGCGCGGATTCAGATCACTTCACGCTGGAATCCTCTTCCGGCACAATCGCGCGGTCGTATTCCATGAAGTCGGCCAGCTTGCCGAGAGCGAGGTCTTCCTCGAGGGCGAAGTGGAAGTCTATGGCCTCGTGGACGTCAATCTCGCCCATGGACAGGAATCTGCTGTGCTCGACGGGCGTGATCTCGCAGGGTACATCCCTCAGTATGCCGTCTTCCCAGTCCTGCTGTTTGACGAACTGCTCGCCGAGCTTCTTGCATCTGGAGCAGCGGTACTTGACGTACACGAAACTAGGACCGACAAGCCGCAGATAGTATCCGGTCTGCGTGACGTCCTTGGACACAACTCTCTGACCGCAGTTGCATCTGATCATGGGCTTAACGTTCATGGCGTCCACCTCCAATATAGATTTGAAACGCATTGAAAGGCGGGGTGTCCGCGACTTTCCGCATGCGGCACATCAATGTCGCGCGTCCAGTCCTATTATATCACAGCAACACGCTTCTGCAAATGGCCTCTCGATGCTTTTTGCGGGTGCGCGGCCCACCGCTTGAACTGCATCTCAGTACTCCGAGCGCGGCTCCGGCACGAAGTAGTCGAGGTAGCGCATTTCGGCATAGCGATCGGTCATGCCGGCGATAAAGTCGCGAGCAACGCGGGCCCGGCCGTCGGCATCGCCGAGTTCGTCCGCCCTCCAGCCAGGCAGCAGTTCCGGGTGGGAGACGTAGTGCCGGAACAACTCCTTGACGAGC
Source organism: Armatimonadota bacterium (assembly GCA_017993055.1). Taxonomy (NCBI): domain Bacteria; kingdom Bacillati; phylum Armatimonadota; species Armatimonadota bacterium. The sequence goes on along the minus strand of JAGONM010000011.1, from coordinate 75,432 downwards.
CGCTCGGCCTTGGCCAACTCGGCCGCCTGACGGCTGTCGAGAGCATACACCCTTTCGAACAGGAAGTCCTTCAGCCGGTCCATCGCCTCGGAGACGCGAGGACTCATGCAGAGTTCGGGCTTGTCCATGCTGTTGCCGATGATGTCGGCGACCATGGCGGAGATGCGCTCAGAATGCCGGTTTCCGAGGACCGCTACACAGTCGGCCGGCAGGTCTTCCTCCCGGAGCACTCCCGCGCGGACCGAGTCGTCTATGTCATGATTGATGTACGCGATCCGGTCCGAGATTCGCACGACTTTGCCCTCCAGAGTCTCGTTGCCGTCCGAACCGTCAAGCCCGATATCGCCGCTACCCTTCGAATGGTGCAGAACTCCGTTGCGCACCTCCCAAGTGAGGTTGAGGCCCTGGCCGTCCCGCTCAATGAAGTCCACGACCCGAAGGCTCTGCTCGCTGTGGCTGAAGGAACTGCCCGGGAGATACTCCCGGCATACCTGATCGAGCGCCCGCTCCCCCGCATGGCCGAAGGGAGTGTGGCCGAGATCGTGACCCAGGGCGACCGCCTCGGTAAGGTCCTCGTTGAGCCTCAGCGCGCGAGAGATCGTGCGGGCTATCTGGGCAACCTCGAGGGTGTGTGTCAGACGCGTGCGATAGTGGTCCTCGTCCGGGTCTATGAAGACCTGGGTCTTGTGCTTGAGGCGTCTGAAGGCCTTCGAGTGGACGATGCGGTCGCGATCGCGCTGGAACTCGGTGCGGATGGGGCACTTGTCCTCCGGCTGACGCCTTCCTCGCGAATCGGCGCTGAGGGCGGCGCGCCCGGAGAGGATGCGCCGTTCGAGATCTTCCTGCTGCTGACGAACTCCCATGCTGGTCATGCGCGCGTCCCGGAACAGCCTGTGGAGACAGTCATCTTGCGGACGAGCCGAACACGCCCATCCTGGCAACCGGCCAGTACCGCAGCCACGCCTTGGCCTGGATGTTCTTGACCGGCAGATCGCCCCAGAACCTGCTGTCGTTGCTGACGTCGCGGTTATCTCCGAGCACGAAGACGTTACCCTCGGGCACCCTCTGCGGGGGGAAGTCCCCGTGGGCGGCCTTGCGAACATAGGGCTCCGCGAGCGCTTCCCCGTTGACGAACACCGTCCCCTGGCGTATCTCCACGGTTTCGCCGGGGAGGGCGACAATTCGCTTGATGAAGACTTTCTTCGGCTCGGGCGGGAACCGGAACACGACCACATCGCCCCGTCCGGGGTCTCCGAAACGATAGACGAACTTGTTGCCGATGAGCCGCTCCCCGGTGCGAAGGTTCGGCTCCATGCAGCTGCCGAATACTCTGAACCCCTGGATGACGAAGGTGATCAGAAAGGCGAAGACCACGACGGTCATGAGCCCGGTCTCCAGGATCTCGCGAAGGATGCGGCGGTAGTTGTTGAGCAATGCGGTCGGCTCCTGTGGATACCCGTATGCAGAGCGGCCAGGCGCATCGGTGAAATCCGAGCGAGGACGCCTGCCTACACGTCGAGCATGTCGAAGGTCGTGTTGGATACCTTGCGCTTGATGCGGGCCAGCGCGTTGTCCACCGACTTGGTCTTGCACTGGAGATCGGTAGCGATCTCGCGGTAAGACTTGCCGACCTTGTAGCCGGAGAGCACGCGCCACTCGAAGTCGCTCAGCACCTGCTGGAGCATGCCCTGAAGAAGATCCGAGTCTTCCCGCCTGAGCAACAGTTCCTCAGGGTCAACCGTCTCCTCCGAGGTCAATATGTCAGCCAGAGTCCATTCCGAGCAGGAGTCGTCCGGCGGAGATTCGAGCGACAGCGAGGTATTCAGCGGAATCTGCTTCTGGCGGGTGGCGGTCTTTATGGCAGTGATAATGTGGCGCTGAATGCATATCCGGGCGAAGGCGGGGAACGATATCGCCTTGTCCGCGCGGTAGTCCACTATCGCCTGCCAGAGGCCGATCATGCCGACCTGGAGCAGGTCTTCCTTTTCCGCGCCGACAAGGAAGTAGGAGCGGACTTTGTTTCGAACCAGGTTTCGATACTTGTAGAGCAGGTGCTCGGCGGCGTCTTCGGCCCCTCTCTGAGCGCATCTCACGACCTGGGCATCGAGGAGTTCGCGGTATTTCTCATGTCGGACGAACCGAAACATGCTCGTTCCGACGGACGCTGACGGCAGATCTTGCTGTGATTGACTCACCTGACAGCCCCTTCCTCGCCTCTCTCCAACTGTATCACCAGCTTGCTGATGAGCACCGCCATCACGCCTATAGCGAGAGTGGCAGCCGCAGTCAACGCAATGGGGGTATCCGTGACAGTCCGGTCGCCGTATCTGATTCTAAGCCGCTTGACCGGCGCGCCCGAGATGATGCGCTGGGCCTCGTCAACCATCTCCATCCCGATGGCCACTAGATTCGCCTGAACTCCACCCTTCTTTTCCAGAGAGACCAGGGCATTGACGACATCGCCTTCCGCGGAGGACAGCGACTGGGCGGCCTCTGCGTAGCCTACCTTGAAGCGAGCTCGGATGGCATCTATCTTCTCGAGGTCGGACTCCATGAGCGTCACCTCGCACATTATACACGAGCGTTTTCGAATAGGCAATACCGAGAGAGGAGGAATTCCGTGTTTTTCGGGTTCGAGATGAGGGGAATCGGGGCCGCAAAAGATACGGCCCACCCGAAGGTGGGCCGTATCGGTTGTCTACCGTTCTGCGGAGAGTTCCGCGTTACGGAGCTGCGGGGGCCTCAGGAACGATCAGAGCGAGATCCTTCTCGTATGCCTGCAGCCAGTAGCCATGCCACGGCAGCAGAGTGTCCGTGGAGCCCCAGCAGTCAGGTATGCCGACGTCTATCAGGCTCTGTACCTGGTTGTCCCACCAGTAGCCTACGCAGTCTATCCAGCTGTTGGTCAGCACTGCGTCGGTCATACTGTACACCGCGCCGCCGTCATGGACCTTCAGATCGGCCATGTACGTGTTGTGCGCCTTCGGATGTCCGATGATCATCCATCCGGTGTTGCAGACGCCGATCCACTGGTCGAGCGTGCTCGCCTTGCCGCTGTAGCTAACGGCCCACGGACCATCGAGCTGCATCCAGTAGCCGTCGCCCAGCAGAGCGCCGCCGAACGGGCCGTGCGAGCCGACCTCCGTCCAGTAGTCCCAGTTGTAGAGAGAACCGGAGCAGTTCTCCCATCTGTACATCCGCCCGTCAATGTCGAACGGATCCTGGGTCGGGCTGAGAACCATGTACGGCTCCCACGCCTTGGCAGACCACTCGTCGCCGTCGCTGACGGCGGCTGGCGCGGTCGGCAGGCCGACCAGGTTCCAACCGGCTGTCAGGGCGGTGCCCGACGCAGCGGTGACGGTGTTGAAGGTAGTCACCTTGGCCGCGGTGATCGGGGCGAGCGTCGGCACGGCGCCCGTGGTGATGCTGGTGCTAGCACGGACAACGCCGGTCACTTCGACCCAGTCTGTCCAGGGAGCCACGCCTGCAGGCGGGGCTGCCTCGACGCGGACGCCGATGAAGCCCTGAGCGTTGGAATCGCTGACGGGCATATCGGATCTGTTCGCGCCGTCCCACAGGTAGTACCATGCGGGGGTCGCAGCCGGGTCGATCCCGGTCACCATGCCGAGGAAGTGGACCTTCAGGCCGACGTTCAGCGCGCCACGCCCGGTGATGACGCCGGGGGTCGTGCCGCTCGCGGCTCCACCGATCTCCCTCGATCGAATGTCGAAGGCGGCGATGGTGTTGCCGGAACTGAGCGGGATCAGGACCGCCGTCGGAGTGATGACTCTCTCACCATTCTCCGTGCCGAGCGTTCCCAGAACCTGGAGGTTGTCGCCAACCGCCACGTAGGCTGGGTTGCTCTTCACGCGGATGCCGATGCTTCTGTCGGCGGCTTCGATCCAGAGCGACGAGCCGATCTTGGCGGTCACGATACCGCTCACGTTTACGGCAGCGCCGTCATTGGCGGTGCGGACCACACCGAGCGGACCCGGGGCCGCGGGGGCGGCGGCGGTCTGCGTCAGGTCGGCGAGGCTGCGGATGCGGATACAACCGTTGCCGTATCTCGTCCTGCGTCCGCCGGCGCCCTTGACGGTGAACGTCTTGCCAAGGGTAACCGTGCTCGTCCACGTGGTTGCAGCCAGCGAGGTGGGAGTCTCGAGCACGACCTCACAACTGTCGCCGGCGGCGTTTGCCACCGTGAAATACGGAGGGAACGTGTAGGCCGGGTCCTGAGGGTTCGGGTTCGGGAGGCCGTCGGCGTGGATGCCGACAACCGTCGCTCCCGTGATCTCGACGAACTGACCCCACTCATCCTTCGCGCTCGTGGTCATGGGATGATAGATCTGGGCGATAGTCTTGCTCGCCGGAGTACCGGGCAGACCGCCGAGGTTGCCGCGATTCCAGTACGTGCGGTCAACCGCAATCGGAACGGCCGCCATGCCTGACTCGATGTCGGCGTTCTGGATCATCACCCTGCGCTCGTGCCCGCCAGGGGCATCGAGGATGCCGGTTATCATGATGGTCTCGCCGACAGCCGGGCGCTTCCCTATGTAGAGACTGTTGCCCAGGAAGTCCTGCGCGTCCACATCATCCCACGAGAACGGGAAGGGATCCGTCATGGCCGACTTCATGAATACCAGGCCGTTAGCGGGGCTGTTCGCATCGCAGACGTACCACTGGCTGCGCTGCACCAGAGTATCAGTCCTGTTGGCGAGGCCGTTCGCCGCGGTCGGGGCCACGCCCACGGGCTGGGCGAAGCAGACGCCCTGGACGTTGACCTTCGTGCCGTTCATCGTGGCTCTCGCCTCAGCGATGGTGAGAGGCCTCAGGTAGAGGTCGGTCGTGTAGCCCATATACGGAACGCTGATATTGACCGCAGCGGTGCTCCCGAAACCGAGCTTCTCGGCAGTAACCGCGAAGGAGCCCGCGGAGAGGTCAATCTGCGCGTATCCACTGGTGTCGCTCGGAGCCGAGTAGTAGGTGAACGGGCCGACCGCGCGCGGATCGGTAGCGCCGGGGATTCCTCCGCCGACCGCCTTGATCTGCGCTCCGGAGATGTACCAGCTCGTTATCAGGCTGTGCCTGATGTAGGAGTCGAAGTACGGGTCGCCGGTCACCTGGAGCTTGACCTCCTCGGGGTCGGCGTTGCTTCCCATGGCCGCGTCAACCGGGGTAGCCGTCAGGTAGTGCACCGGCTGGCCGAAGCTGGTCGTGCAGCGGGTGCCGACCTTGGCCTTGATGCCGGTCTTCGTCGCGATCGCGGTCTTGCCCGTCGGATCCGAGAGGTCCTGGCTCAGCGTGCACGCGGTGTTCTGCGCGTAGCCGATCGGCCTCAGGTCGAGGGTGCAGCTCGTGATGTCCGCCCAGCCATTCACGTCCATGACCTTGAACGACACGGAGGCCGTGTCAAAGTCGTCGGCCGCGATCGTATTATCCGCTGTCCACACGGCGGTGCCCGGGACTACGACCGGGGCGGGAGTCGCGCCGAGGTAGAAGGCGGTCGTCCGCTTCGGTCCGGCGGTGCTGGCCCCGGCATCGGCGAAGACGGCCCAGTAATACTGCGCCCACGAGGATGTGGACTTGCCGAAGGTGGAGACCAGGTTGCCCACCCGGTCGGCGGTGGCAAGATGGCCCCATGTGATGATCTTGCGAGCGACGCCGTCGCTCTGAGCGGTGGTCGGGTCCACCTTGTAGACCGCCGGCGTGCTCTCATCATAGTTGGTGGTGGTCGTAGCGTCAGCGAGAGCGTTCTGGTCCATGCGCGTCACCCACAGGAAGTCTGTGGCGGCGTCAACCAACTCGACGTCGGTGGCCCTGGAGACGTTGCTGACCCAGTTGTCCTTGATGTAGGTGCCGTTGACGTCGTCGTCAACCCACTTCGTAAGGCCCGAGTTCGGACCCTGAAGGCACGCGGCATAGGAGGTCTTGGTGGAAGGCGACACCCACAGGCCGTACGCATCCCAACCGTCGCCGCCGCCCGTGTTGTAGCAGAGCGTCATGCCGCTGTAGGTCTGATGGTTCGCAGAGACCGACTTGCGGTACGTGCCGGACGCAGAACCGGTGAAGTACAACCAGGTGGTCCCGTCGCCCATAGTGCGGGCGAACATGCCGCGGTAGTTCGTGCCGGTAGTCTGCGACACGAGCGTGCCGGTCGGCGTGAAGCAGTAGATATCCATGCTCGATCGGTCACTCACGTAGACATAGTCGTCGCCGGCCACGACCACGTTCCAGGGCGCGCTGCCCTGCCACGTTACTGTGGAGTCGTCGAACTTGCCGAGATACTGGCCGTCCGGGCCGTACATGAAGATATCCTTCTGGATCTTATGCGTGGCGTAGATACGGCCGTAGTACGGGCTGTTCACGTTGGTGTTCATCGCGATGTCGTAGAAGCCTTCCACATCGCCGACGGTCGGGAGCGGGTTCCAGCCGTGCTCGGTGAACGGCTCCTGGTTGGTGAAGACGCCCACGATGGGCTCCCACTGAGCCTGGTTAGCGGAAGCGGAAACCTCAGCCACATAGTAGCCCTGCGGGGCGTCGCCCGGGATGTCCCTGTCGGCCAGCCAGATGTACCTGTGGAAGCCCTTGGCCTGGCCGGTGAAGGTGACGGTTCGGACCGCCGCGCCCGTGGGAGTGCCGCCCGCATCGGACGGCAGGATCTGAATAGTGACGTCGGCCACGCAGTTGAGCTTGTAGTCAATGAAGGCCGGCACGTACTGCGAGGCCTTGACCTCGTACAGTTCGACCGCCGCCTGCGCGGAGACCGCCAACGCCGTAATCAGCGCGATGAGTAGAATGCCGATTGCAGCTTTGCGCATTTAAGCAAATCCCCCTTTCAGAGAGAGTGATGTCCCCATGCGCCCCAGCAGTGAGAGACACCGCCGGACCGCGTGGAGCGGTGGATGGTCGGCTGCGGGTCTGCGCCGTACGTAGACGGCTCTGCTGGGGGGCGGGACAGAATCGCAGCCCCTGGTTCATTTCAACAGGAAGTGAGGCCTCCTGTGAAGATGTCAAACATGTCCTGCGTCAGATTTCAAGGAACTCGAAGAGTGAACGGCCTCAGACCGACCCGTGCATCAGAGGAAAAAGGCCGCCGAATCCTATGACCCGGCGGCCCGATTGTGCACCAAGAATTCGGTCTTACAACAGCCGTACTTCTCGGATTCTACCTTATCTGCGGCGCCTCGTTGCGAAACCGACGAGACCCATAAGGCCGGCGCCAAGGGCGAGCAGGCTGCTCGGCTCAGGAATGACAGCTTCCTGGACGAACTGCAGCTTGTAACCCTCCAAGATCACGTGGTCGTTATCCTTGACCGAGATCTTGACTGCCGGCAGGTTGACGCTCCAGAACGATGCAGACTGGGCAGCCGCCGGAATGGGGATATCCCAGATGGTACCGTTCGCGGGAGCGCCTTCCACTCCCTTGTTGTCCACCATCACCATGTAGTACTTCACAGGGTAGATGCCGAACGTGGGGGTCGGAAGAGTCGACGCGTTGATCGTGTTCGCCAGGATCCGGATCGTGCTGTCTATGTTGTTGATGTTGCCAGCAACGAACACGTCCCAGACCTTCGGCGGGGCCGGCAGGGTCGGAGCCTGGATGTTCTTCGAGCGCAGTACCGTCTCTCCAGGAAGCCTGGTAAGAGTCTGAATGGTAGTGCCCGGAGTATCAGCACCAACGGAACCGGCTACGGCACCGTCCTGGGCATCGTAGCCGTCCAGGGATGTCGGATACACGCCGACCTGAATCCCCGACGTACCGTTCATCCCAGCGCCGTTATCGGCCTTCAGGGTGATACGCCAGTTGTTTTCCGCAGCCATAGCAGCTGTCGCCAAGAGCAACAGCATCAGGGTGATTGCAAGAACCTTCTTCACTATGTCACCTCCCTTCGTGGCTTCTGAGCGTGGCTAGGATGCGCTCTGGCCGGTGGTTAGGTAAAACTCCACACTGGCCGACCGCATCTAATGGCCCTCGTTTAGAGCATATCCGCCGAGGCGGAAAGCCCGGGACCCATCTGCAACGAGCGGTCCGGTTCTTTCGAACAGGCTCTGACGCGGACCCATTCTGCGGACCCGAGCCTCTCGTCGTAGAAAACGAAAACTATGGGATTGTCAAAGAGAATCGTCGCTATTCCGCTTCCATCTTGGAGTATACCCCCGGGAAGCCGGCCTGTCAAGCCTCTGACGCAAAATCAGGTATTTTTACCAGTCTCGGCTCTCTCTACGCCGTCCGACTCGACAGAGGTTTCTCAGGGTGCAAATGTGACGATTCTGTTACACTCTGAATAGTACACCCAAAACCCGTTTCTGTCAATGCTCTCGACCCAAAACTGGTAGAAATGCCGGGATTCCGGCGCGCGGCGCGTATCGGCGTATTTGACCAAGCCGTCCGACGGGTAAGATGCTGAAGGGCGGCTCGACAGCCCAGGGACCGCGCCGCGAGGCGGATGATTGGAGAATCTCCTCGCCGGTGTGGAAAAACATGGATAAGGGAGAAACGCATATGCGGGACGGTAATGGAGTGACGATTCGCAAGCCGGCGGTCGCAGGGATGTTCTATGAGGCGAACGCGGACGATCTGCGCGCGGAGATCGAGCGCTGTTTTCTCTCGCCGTTCGGTCCCGGGCGGCTTCCGGAGTCTAGCCTCTCAGGCGCGCGAGATATCGTCGGCCTGGTGAGCCCGCACGCCGGGCTGATCTACTCCGGCCCTACCGCCGCGCACGGGTATCTCCGCCTGGCGGAGGACGGCCAGCCGGAGTTGGCAGTCCTGCTCGGCGTCAACCATCGAGGCTACGGAGACCCGGTGTCTGTGGGCATTACGCCAGCCTGGCGCACGCCGCTGGGCGACGTCGAGGTGGATGCGGAGGCCGCGAAGCGCATAGCGGCCCTCTCCGGCTATGCGAGCGAGAACGAGCTTGCTCACCGGATCGAGCACTCGCTCGAGGTACAGGTGCCCTTCCTTCAGTACCTCTACGGCGCGAAGATTCGGATCGTGCCGGTGGTAATGTCCCTATCGGTGCGCGAACCGGTCGCGCTCCACGCGGCGAGAGACATCGGAGCGGCGGCGACGGAGGCGGTCGCGGGACGAAACGCCGTAGTCATCGCGAGCACGGACTTCAGCCACTACGAGAGCCGGGAGTCGGCGGAGGCCAGGGACTCACTGGCGATCGGGCACATCCTGGAAATGGATGAGGAGGGGCTGCTGCGGACGGTGCGTGAGATGGACATCTCGATGTGCGGTGCGGCTCCGACGGCGGCGGGGATAGCCGCGTGCAGACTGATGGGGGCGCAGACGGCCGTGAAGCTGGCGTACGGCACGTCCGGCGACATCAGCGGCGACTACTCTCAGGTGGTCGGATATGCGTCCATCGAGTTCAGGAGATAGGGAGTCAGGCAGGTGATGCGCATTGTTCAACTGGATTGACGTTTCGATCGCGGTCATCTTCATAGGAATCGGGGCGCTTGAAGCGAAGCGCGGCTTCGGGCGGGCGCTTTTCGACACGGCGGCGGCGCTGGTGGCCCTGAGGGCGGCGTTCGAACTGAACCGGCCTCTCGCCCGGGCCGTTCATCTCAGCGCGGACCCGTACATGAATCAGGCGGCTGTGTACGCGATATGCTTCGCGGCGCTCGCCGCGGTCCTGCTGTACCTCGGGAAGCTCCTGTACGACATCACGCTCGTGACCGCCGGCGTCTTCGATCCGGTGCTCGGCGGGATGTGCGGCCTGGCGATCGCGGTGATCGCCTCACACGCGCTCGTTCGGACGATAGCGCTCGGATCGGGCGGCGGCGACGCGGTCCCGGCGGCGATAGGCGCTTCGGTCTTCGGCATCGAACTTCTGCGATTCGACACATACCACCAGGTGCTGGAGTTCCTGTACAACTTCCACAGGGAGCCGGTCGGGTAGAGAGCGAGAACTGCGAGCGGCGGGCGCCAGTCCTTCTAGCGCCCGCCGCCCTTTGCCTCCAAGGCCTCGAGGAACTCCGGGTGAGGCCGCACACCGCAACGCTCGGCAAGCCGGACCTCCTTCCACGCCTCTTCGTATCGGCCGGCTTCGAAGAGGTCAACCGCGAGGTTGTTGTGAGCCTCGCCGAGGTCGGGCCGGAGGCGGACGGCCTCTCGATAGGCCCGCATCGCCTCGTCCGTCCGGCCGAGCGAATCGAGCGCGCTGCCGATGTTGTGATGCGCCACGGCGTAGTCCGGCTTGATGCGAACCACCTCCTCGAACAGGCTCAGGGCCTCCTGGTGCTCACCCCTCTGATTCAGCATAACGCCCAGGTTGAACCTCGCAAGGTAGTGACGCGGATCAAGCCCCACGGCGGTTCGATAGCTGCGGATCGCCCCGTCGGCGTCGGCCAACTCGGCGAGCGAGCGGGCGAGATAGTAGTGGGTGTCGGCGCTGTCGGGCTGAAGAGAGGCGGCCCGACGGAACAACCCCGCCGCATCTTGATAGCGGCCCTCAGCAAAGCGCACGCAACCCAGGTTGTACAGGCTCATCGGATAGACCGGCCTGAAGCGCAGGGCTCTCTCATACTGCTCGGCCGCTTCGTCCAGCCTGCCGAGACGGACCAGCGCGACACCCAGGGCATCATAGGACCGAGCCCTAGGCTTGATCTCGACGGCGGCCCGGGCGTGGCGGATCGCCTCTTCGTACCGGCCCCGATTGATGAGCGCGATGCTCAGGTTCGTCTCGGCAAGCCCGTTCCTCTCCGTGACGGCCAGCGCGCGCTTGAAGAGGGTCTCGCTGTCCTTCCAGTAACCGACCTGCCGCCAAGTTCCAAGAGTGCAGGCGAGGACGACCATGACGGCGAGCGAGGCAAGTATCGGGGCCGTGCGAGGAGCCGGACCGAGTCGGACCGCCGCACCCGCCGCGCCCCACGTGACCGCGAGGAACAGACCGATCAGAGGCAGGTAGGTATACCTGTCCGCCATGGACTGCATGCCCACCTGCACCAAGCCTATGACCGGGAGCAGGGTGAGTATGTACCAGAACCAGCCAACCGCCAAATACGGGCGACTCCCAGCCGCTCTCAACGCGAGCAGGGTGACGGCCGACAGGAAGAGCGCCGACGCGACCACCTGCCAAGCGGGAATCGAATCAAAGGGGTGAGGGTACATCGCCGCCAGTCCCGCGGGCCAGAGCATCTTCAGGACATACGCCGTGTAGGCAACCACCGCATTCGCGCCCCGAACACCGAAGGGGACCACCTCGGCCGCCACCACCGCTCCGCCCGAGGATTGCGCGGCGAACGTCACCACGCACGACGCCGCCGAGAGAATAAGGAAGGGAACCTTCTCCCAGATGAGCCGCCGAGCGGCCTGAAAGTCGACCGCCGACCCAAAACCGAACCGTCCAAGCGGCCAGTAGTCAACGAGCAACAGCACGATGGGAAGCGAGACGAGCATCGGCTTCGCCATCAAGCCGAGAGCGAAAGCGATCAAGGCCCCGACATACGCGGCGCGGCGACCGTGCGCGGCATAGCTTACGTACGCATGCATCGTGAGCAGCCAGAACACGGCGCTCAGAACATCCTTGCGCTCCGCGATCCACGCCACCGATTCGACGTGGAGAGGGTGGACGGCGAACAGGGCGGCCACGAAGGCGCTTCTCCATGCGAAACCGGTCATGCGGAAGACCAGCAGGAACAGCAGAACCGTCGAGATCACGTGCAGGATGAGATTGCCCAGGTGGTGGCCGAGGGGATCAAGCCCGTAAACCTGGCAGTCGAGCATGTGGCTCAACCACGTGAGCGGATGCCAGTTGGCTGAATGGAATGCAGTGAACGCCCACTTGATGCCCGCCGGGGTAAGGCCCGCATTCACCCAACGGTTCGCGGTGACGTAGACGTCATCGTCGAAGCTCAGGAACTCGCTGCCTAGCACCCCCCAGAACGCGGCGAAAGTCAGGAGGATGAGCGCGGCCAATATGAGGATGACGAGCCGCTTGCCGCTCACTTCACCTCCGGCATTTCCTCGGAGAGAGCACGAACGAAACCCGGATGAGGGGTGCCGCCGTGCTCGCGGCAGAGACGGACGTGCTTCCAGGCCTCCGCGTAACGTTCCGTTTCGTAGAGGTCCACGGCGAGGTTGTGATGCGCATCTGCGTAGGCGGGGTTGATCTTGACCGCCGTACGATATGACGCTATTGCGTCGTCGTACCGCTGCCACGAGTCGTAGATCACTCCGAGGTTGAAGTACGCGTCGGCATAGTGCGGGTCCAGGCGGACGGCTTCCTTGTACTGCTGCACCGCCTCGTCGAGCCGGTTCTGACTCGCCAGCGCATAGCCGAGGTAGTAGTGCGCTTCGCGGTTCCCGGGATCCTCGTGCAGAGCCCTCCGATAGCACTGCTCGGCCTCGCCAAACCGCTTCTGCAGTGCAAGCGCCCTGCCCATGTTGACTAGGGCGAAGACTTGGCGAGGATTCGACTGCAGAGCCTTCTCGAGTTGAACGACGGCTTCGTCCGCTTTTCCTGCGTTCACGTAGCTGAAGCCGAGGTTGCCGTATGACGCCGCCGAGAGCGCGGGAATCGGATACGGGACGAGCGAGACCAGCATGACCGCTATCCCGCAGGAGAGCGGCACCACCAGGTCCATTGGACTGTCGTCTCTGATACACCCGACGAGCCGAACGGCGCCGAAGCCGGCGAATACTGCGAGCGCCGGCACCGCGGGCACGCGGAATCGCGAGCTGACGGAGAAGACCAGCAGCGTCGCGAGGCAGGACAGCATATAGAGAAGGACAGCCCACACTCCAATCCGATTCGCCGGCCCGGCGGGAGCGCGACCCGCGAATGCAAAGACGATTCCGGCCGCCGCGAGGCCAATCAGCGCCGAGAACGGCAGGAAGAACAGCTCGAGCGCCGGTACCATGGACCGCTCGAGATAGATGTTGTAGTTGCAGCGCGCTTCCCGATTGTGAAGCGCCCAGAGGAGTTTCTTTGCCGTCAGCAGGGCGTAGTCCGCAGGGTGGCTGACGGCCCACCCAACCGCCTGCCGCGCCCAGTAGCGCGACGCTTCCGAAGCCTTGACCGGCCTACCGAGGGCCTCGGACGCTCTCCTTATCTCGTCGGCCTGTTGTTCGGCTATGGAGCCGGAGAATCCGGGCAAGGCGGAGAAGATTCCGTTCGCCGAGGCATGATTCCCCTGTGCGAGAACCATGCCGCCGTTCGTCGTCAGGAGAACACCATCCCCGCTTGCGACATAGTTTCTGACAGTGACCGGAAGGACGGCAAGCGCGATTCCGAGGATCAGAGGCGTCATGTGCGCCGCCACGCTTCGTCGGAGTTCGCCACTCTTGTGCCACAGGAACAGGAGCCACGCCAAAAGGAGCGCCGCAGTCAGCAGAGCGTTCGGGCGACACACCGCGCTCAGTCCCAGCGTCAGTCCGGCGAAGCCGAAGCGAAGCGGGGCCGGACGGTCGAGCGCCCGCAGAAGAAGCACCAGCGAGATCAGGTTCAGGAAGACGGCGAGGGTCTCCGTGAGCAGTTTGCTCTCGAGGAATACCAGGGGCGCGTAGACGGTCATGAGCGCCATCGCGACAATGCCGGCCGCATGTCCAAACGACCGCCGCGCGAGGGCGTAGACCGCCGCGAGACTCGCCAACCCCAGAATGTGTTGAAGGATGTACACGACCGCTAGCCTGTGCCCCGCGATCTTATAGATCAGCGCGAGGACGTAAGGATACAGGGGCGCCATGTAGAACGGCTTGTCACCGGAACCCTGTCCGGCCGCGATCCGCTGGGCCCAGATGTCATAGTACCGGGAGTCCACGACCGGAAAACCGTAGAAAGGCACGTTCTCCTTGTACTGGATAAGATAGACGACGCGGAGGGCGGCGGCCGCGAGCAGTATCAGCGCGACGGCCAGCAGTTCGCGACGCGCCGCGCCGGCGG
>JAGONM010000011.1:0-61443 GCA_017993055.1 Armatimonadota bacterium | reverse complement strand
TTGTAATGCGCTACGGGGTCATTCGGATTTGCCTCCAGTGCCTTCTCGTACTCAGCGGCGGCTGCGTCTTCGTCGCCCTGCTCCACCATGACGTTCGCCGCGGCGACCTTGGCGTCGGTATAGTTCGGGTCAATCCGAAGCGCCTCCCGGAACTGCAGTACGGCCTCATCAGGCCTTCCGGTCTCTTTCAGGGCGTTGCCGAGGTTGAAGTATGCGCGCACGTAAGTCGGATCGGCATCGAGAGCCTTTCCGTACTGCTCGATCGCCTTGTCATACTCCCCCTTCTCCGCCAGCGCCAGCCCGTAGTTGCTGTGCGCGAGGGCGCTGCCGGGAGCGACCTCGACCACGCGCCTGAACAGCGTGTAGTCGCTCTCCCAGTGCCGAACCTGCGCGGACGTGACTGCGGCAAGCGCGAGCAGGACGGCCGCGGAGACCACCGCAAGGCCGCGAGCCACCGGAGGCTGTACGGGCGCCGCACCGCCGGGCCGCGCCAGAAGGTCCGGCACGCCCCAGGCAACCACGATCCCCAGCCCGATCATCGGGATGTACATGTACCTGTCGGCCATCGCCTGCTCGCCGACCTGCACGAGGCCTATCACCGGGATGAGCGAGACGACGTACCAGAGCCAGCCGACGATCAGGTACGGCCTCGACCTCGCGAGGCGGACCGCGAGCAAGGTCACCGCCGCCAGGAGCAGCGCGGCGGCGATCACGCTGAGCGCCGGCACTCCTTCCTTCGGATACGGATAGTACGCGGCGAGACCCGCCGGGTAGAGAGTCTTCCAGATGTACGCAACATACGATGTCAGGGCGTTGGCGGCACGCAGGCCGAACGGGAACTTGTCCAACCGGGCCACGGCCTCGCCGCTCCGCTGGGCTAGATAGGTTATCACCCCGGACGCGATACTGAGCGCGAACAGAGGCAGCTTCTCGATGAGGAGGGGCATGGGGCCGAGGCTCGAGACGCGCCGGAGCGGCCAGCAGTCGAGCATCAGCAGGAGAATCGGGAGAGACACCAGCATCGGTTTGGACATCAGGCCCAGCGCGAAGGCGAGGGTCACGAGCGCGTATCGGCCGAGACCAGGGCGATCGGCGTAACCGACGTACGCCCACATCGCGGCGAGCATGAAGAACGCGCTCAGGACATCCTTCCGCTCGGAGAGCCACGCGACGGACTCCACGTGCAGGGGATGCAGGGCGAACAGGGCCGCCACGAACGCGCTCCTCCACAGACTGCCGGTCATCCGCCTGAGCACGACGAGGAGCAGGACCGAGTTCACGATGTGAAAGAGGAGATTGACGGCGTGGTGGCCGGCGGCACGGTCGCCGAAGACCCGGTAGTCGAGCATCGAGGAGAGCCATGTGAGCGGATGCCAGTTCGCGCCGTAGAAAGCCCTGAGGGCCCATTTCACGGACTCGAACCCCAGGCCGTTCCGCACGTGGGCGTTCCGAACAAGATAGAAGGCGTCATCGAAGACGAAGCCGGCGCGGAACACGTACCGATACGATGCAAGCGTGACCAGGACCAGCGCCGCGCCCACGAGGAGCGGGGCATATCGGCGCAGGCGGCCTTCGGTCGTCGCTGTTGTTTCCTGCATACCGGTGGAGACCCTCCCGTTCACGGAGAAACGCTGTTGCAGTATAGCATGATTGCGCCGAAATGCGCGAGATGCGAAGTGGAACGCCGTGGATCCGCGCTGAGTGAGCCCCTCGATATGTCCGCGGGAGCGGACTACTCGGGGAGGTCGGTTGGTCTGCCTGCGAAGACAACCCCGATCAGAGTGGGTCAGCCCCTCGATGTGTCCGCGGGAGCGGACTACTCGGGGGGGTCGGTTGGTCTGCCTGCGAAGACAACCCCGATCAGAGTGGGTCAGCGTCTCGATATGCCACGGAAGCGGCTACTCGAGGAGAACGGCCCGGGGGGTCCGCGACGAGGCGGCCCGACTGACATCGAGATACCGGCATCCCACCGATGCGCCACCGAGACCGGGCGGAACCTGGTATTTTTGCCGGTTTTTCGCCGGAGGTCTTGACAGAAAGGGGGGTCGGGTGTATGATTCGTATTGTAAGTGGTACATCTGACGCAAGTGCACCAATTACAAGCAAGCTCAGCCGATCGGCTCACGCCGGGGGAGACGCGACACCAAAGCGCGCAGTGCTGAGCAGGTCCGACGGACAGCCTCTGAAAGGGATCGGGTCCCGGGCGCCGTCCGGGTTGCATCACTGGAGCAGAGAGCCTTAGAACTCCCTAGAAGTTCGAGACGAGATTGGCTCAGACCCCCTGTGAGACCGTACCGGAACGGTTCCAAAACCCGAGAACCCCTGATGAGAGGCGACTTCCGAAGTGACGAGGAAGCGCCATCCACAGAGGAAAGGAGAGAAAGATGAAGAAAGTACTGCTCCTGGCGGCAATATTCATTGTCGCCACAGTACCGGCATGGTCCGCGTACACGTACAACTGGTCCACGGGCTTCGAAGCCAACCAGGGTTACACCCCCGGGCCTCTGGCCCCGACGCCGGTTCACACCCCCGGCCAGCAGGGCTGGCAGCTCGCAGACAACCCCTACTACACCGACGAGGTGCCGGTGGACGTAGTCGCCGGCGCGGGCATCGGCGGTTCGCAGGCGGTCGTTGAGCGAGGCGGCACCGGCAGCCTCCACAACGCCGCCATCAAGAACATGCAGTACATGAACAGCGGCGGCAAGACCTACAGGCAGGGCTACATCAAGTGCTGGGTATATGACCCCGGCTTCGCGCTGAACGCCACCGAGGCCCGAGTAGGCATCTACGGCGCTGCGGGTGAGAACAACATCGGCAAGATGGCCACCGCCCAGATTCAGGACGCCTCCAGCCGCGACCCGAACTACTGGTACGCGCAGTGGAGCTACAGCGTCGGCAAGATGGACGGCGTGACCGCCGTCGCGGGCGGCGCGGGCTTCACGTTCACCCAAGGCCCGGCAGCCCCGCGCGTGTGGGATGCATGGAGCTACGTGCTGATCACCTGGACGTTCAACTACACCGTTCCGAGCGACCCGAACAGCGGCGGAACCGGCGTTATCCAGTGGCGCGTCAACCAGTCGAGCACCTCCCCGAACCTGACGCTGAACTTCGACAGCACTACTGCCCGCTGGGCGAACTTCCACGAGGCGGCGGGGATCTTCCTGGGCACCGGCATGACCACTGTGTACAACAACCCGGTGAACGGGAAGACGGCCGCGTTCGACAACCTCGAGTTCCACGCGA
Source organism: Armatimonadota bacterium (assembly GCA_017993055.1). NCBI lineage: Bacteria > Bacillati > Armatimonadota > Armatimonadota bacterium. The sequence goes on along the minus strand of JAGONM010000011.1, from coordinate 58,200 downwards.
ACGTGATTCCTGAGCCCGGCAGCCTTCTGGCTCTCGGCACCGGTCTGATCGGACTCGCGGGTCTGATCCGACGCAGGAAGTAAGTCAGGCAGTACCGGGAAACCGGTAATAATGGAACATGCAGACCGCCGGGTCCTCGGACCCGGCGGTTTTTTTGCTCGGTTGCCGAGTGTCCCGCCCGGCCAATTCGCGTTCTGTACGTGGAGTCGCCACCGTCTCTCGATATGCCCTGAGGGCTACTCAAGACTGGACGGGCTCAGGGGCTGGGGAGCCAGGCATGCGCGCCAGACGACCTCATCGAGCAGCCGCTCCGGCGAAACGCACCCCGTCCGACCGATTCTTTGACAAGGGTCCCCCTTTCGGCTATAATGCCGTACCCGAACGGCGACGTCCCGCTCGGTGGTATGAGGACTGAATCGTGATCATCTCGGTCGGAAGATCGAAGCTCTCAGGCTCGGCGCTGATGCCGGCCTCCAAGTCGCACACGATACGCGCGGTCGTGGTCGGCTCGCTCGCGGGCGGCACGAGCACGATCCGAAACCCGCTCGAGGCCGCGGACCCGCTCGCCTCGGCGAGCGTCTGCGGGAAGCTCGGGGCCGAGATCGAGCGGGACGGCGACTGGACGGTTCGAGGCGTAGGCGGACGGCCAATCGCGCCCGGCGACGTACTCGACACGGGCAACTCCGGCACGACGCTCTATCTCACGATGGGGACGGCGGCCCTGGCGGACGGGTACTCGGTATTCACCGGGGACGAGCAGATACGGAACCGACCCGCAGGCCCGCTCCTGGAGGCGCTCTCAGGACTGGGCGTCGAGGCGTTCTCGACGCGAGGGAACGGCATGCCGCCGCTCGTCATCAGGGGACCGATGAGGGGCGGGAGAATCGAGCTCGACGGGAGCAAGACCTCGCAGTACCTGAGCGCGCTCCTGCTCAACTGCCCGCTGTCTCAGGGCGACACGGAGATTCGCGTACACGACCCCTGCGAACTGCCGTTTATCGAGATGACGCTCGGCTGGCTTGACGGGCAGGAGATCAGGTACGAGCGCGACGGGTTCGAGCAGTTCGGGATACCCGGCGGACAGTGCTACTCAGCCTTCGACAAGCAGATTCCCGGCGACTTCTCGTCGGCGGCGTTCTTCCTCTGCGCGGCAGCGGTCACCGGCTCGGAGATGACGCTCCTCGGCCTCGACATGAACGATTCGCAGGGCGACAAGGCGATAGTGGAGATGTTGGGAGCGATGGGCGCGAGGATCGAGGCGCTTCCTGAGGGAATACGCATCACGGGAGGGAAGCTCTCCGGGGGGGAGTTCGACCTTTCGGGAACCCCGGACGCGCTCCCGGCGATGGCGGCTGCGGCGTGCTTCGCTGACGGCGAGACGCGGCTGGTGAACGTCGCTCAGGCGAGGCTGAAGGAGACCGACCGCATCAGCGTGATGGCGCACGAACTGTCGAAGATGGGCGCGCGGGTCGAGGAGCGCCCGGACGGGCTCGTCATCCAGGGCGGCGGGATGTATGCGGCGGAGGTCCACGGGCACTCGGACCACCGCGTCGTGATGGCGCTGGCGGTCGCGGGTATGGGGTGCGACGGGACGACTGAGGTTGACACCGCCGAGGCGGTCTCGATCACCTTCCCGAACTTCGTGGAGTTGATGCAGGCCGCGGGAGCAAACATAGGACAGAAACAGGACCTGCGGGGCTGATGGGACCTATGAGGGAGGATAGCACTTGCTAGGAAACACATTCGGAAGGCTGTTCAGAGTGACCGCATGCGGCGAGTCGTACGGCGACGCGCTGGTCTGCATAGTGGACGGCGTGCCCGCGGGCATGGAACTGACCGACGCCGAGATACAGAAGGAACTGGACCGAAGGCGGCCCGGGCAGACTCCGCTCGATTCGCCCAGGAAGGAAACCGACCAGGTACACATCTGCGCGGGGCTGCTCGAAGGCAAGACAACCGGCGCTCCGGTCGGCATGATCATCTACAACGTTGATCGGCACGACATCCACGTCCAGCAGTACCGCGACGTGAAGGACCTGATCCGTCCGGGCCACGCGGAGTACACGCACTTCATCAAGTACGGCGAGTTCAACGACTGGTGCGGCGCGGGCCGAGCGAGCGGGCGCGAGACGTGTATGCGCGTAGCGGCCGGCGCTCTCGCGAAGAAGATCCTCGCGACCGAGGGCATCCGGGTGGTCGGCTACACGAAGGCCTGCATGGGCATCGAGGCGACGAACATACCCCCGTTCGAGAAGCTCGAGGAAGAGGCGCGGAAGAACCACATCATCTGCCCGGACCAAGAGGCCGCCGAGAAGATGATCGCCCGTGTGATGGAGATCAAGGACGAGGGTGAGACGGCGGGCGGGGTCGTAGAGATAATCGCCCGCGGGGTTCCGGCGGGTCTCGGCGAGCCGGTATTCGACAAGCTGAACGCCTGCCTCGCCCACGCGCTGATGAGCATCGGCGCGGTGAAGGGCCTCGAGTTCGGCGCGGGGTTCAAGGTCGGCGAGATGAAGGGCTCCGAGTGCAACGACTTCCCGTACCTGGACGACGAAGGCAAGGTCCGCTTCAAGACGAACAACTCGGGCGGATTCCTTGGCGGCATATCGAACGGTGAGGACCTGGTGATGCGAATGGCCGTGAAGCCGACGCCGACGGTGTCGGTCGCTCAGCCCTCGATTGACATGGAAAAGATGGAAGAGGCGCCGCTGGGCGCGATCACCCGGCGCGACCCAACCCTGCTGTCAAGGATCATCCCGGTCGCGGAGTCTATGGTGGCGATGACGCTCGTCGATCACCTGATGATGTGGCGCGGCTACGACAGTCTGCAGAAGTTCGAGCACAAGTGGAAGTAGGAGCCGAGGATGAAGGTTCTAGCGGTCAACGGAAGTGCAAGGAAGGATGGGAATACCGCCATCCTGATCCGGACGGCGTTCAAGGAACTCGAGGCGGAAGGCATCGAGACGGAGATGATGCAGCTTGCGGGCAAGCGCATCCACGGCTGCGCGGCCTGCTACAAGTGCTTCGAGAACCTCGATAAGCAGTGCGCGTTCAAGGACGACCTCAACCCGGTGATCGAGAAGATGGCGCAGGCCGACGGGATCATCCTGGCGTCCCCAACGTGTTTCTCCGACGTGACCGCCGAGATGAAGGCCCTCATCGACCGAGCAGGGTTCGTCGGCCGCGCGAACGAGGGCATGTTCCGGCGGAAGGTCGGCGCGGCGGTGGTGGCGGTCCGCCGCGCAGGTGCAATGCACACGTTCGACACACTCAACCACTTCTTCTTCATCCAGGAGATGATCGTGCCGGGGTCGAGCTACTGGAACATCGGCATCGGGCGTGAGGCCGGCGCGGTCGAATCCGACGAGGAGGGCCTGAGGACGATGACCACCCTCGGCCGGAACATGGCGTGGGTGCTCAAGAAGCTTCATCAGGTAACAGCATGACAAAAGCGGAACAGCTAGACGACAGAATCGGCGGGCGGTTCGAGCGGATGTCGCGCGATGAACTGACCGCGTGGCAGATCGGGGCGCTTAAGCAGAGCGTCGCACAGGCATCGAGATCGCCGTGGTACTCTGCGAAGTTCAAGGAAGTCGGCATCGAGCCGGGCGACATCAAGTCGCTGGAAGACGTCTCGAAGCTGCCGTTGACCAGCAAGGACGACCTGAGGCTCAGCTACCCGACGGGGATGCTCACCGTCAACGCGGACGACATCATCCGCATGCACACCTCGAGCGGCACGACCGGCAAGCCGACCGCGATCTTCCACACTCGGGAGGACGTGGACTGCTGGGCCGAGTTGATGGCCCGATCGCTCCACATCGCAGGCGCTCGCCCGCACGACGTCTTCCAGAACATGAGCGGCTACGGGCTCTTTACCGGCGGGCTGGGACTCCACTACGGAGCCGAGCGGCTCGGGATGTGGACCATACCGGCGGGCGCGGGGAATACGGCTCGTCAGATTCTGCTCATACGCGACTTCCATGTGACCGTTATCCACGCCACTCCGAGCTACGCGATGCACGTCGCAGAGCGGATGGTACAGGAGGGCGACGATCCCCGATCGCTCGGCATCAAGATCGCGGCGCTCGGGGCCGAGCCCTACACTGAAGAGATGCGCCTCAAGCTGCAGGACCTCTACGGCTTCAAGGCATTCAACAGTTACGGGCTCAGCGAGATGAACGGCCCGGGCGTGGCGTTCGAGTGCGTGCAGCAGAACGGCATGCACGTCTGGGAGGATGCGTACCTCGTCGAGATCATCAACCCGGACACGCTCCAGCCGGTCAAGCCCGGCGAGGTCGGCGAACTGGTGATGACCACCCTCCGCCGGACCGGGATGCCGATCATCCGCTACCGCACGCGCGACCTGACGCACATTCTGGACGGCCAGTGCCCCTGCGGATGCGCCCACGCGCGGATGGCAAGGATGGTAGGCCGATCTGACGACATGCTGATCATCCGAGGCGTGAACGTCTTTCCGAGCCAGATCGAAGAAGTTTTGATGCGGCACAAGTGGCTCGGCGGGAACTACGTCATCCACCTGAGCCAGAAGGAATCGCTAGACCAGATGACGGTGAAGGTTGAGATCGGCAAGGCGGAGTTCGACGGCTCCATCGAGCGGCTGCGAGACCTGCGGACGGAACTCGGCAGGCAACTCAGGGAGCAGGTGGGGTTCACGGTGAACATCGAGATCATCGAGCCGGGCGGCCTGCCCGCGAGCGAGGGCAAGGCTAAGCGCGTGATTGACGAGAGAGATTGACAGGAGTAGGCCACACTTCGATACGTCCTGTCATTCGCCAGGACTACTCAGTGCTGACGGTGTGGATTGCCCGGGAGACGGGACCCGCTAGTTCTGAGCAGCGCAGCATATCGAAGAACGGTCTGACATGTAATAGGAGATCGCCATGTATAACGAGGTCAGAGTCTTCCTTGAGAACAAGCCCGGCAAGCTGTCACGGGTGGCCGAACTGCTCGGTGACGCGGGAGTTGACATCCTGGCGCTGGAGCTTGCCGACGAGGGGCAGTTCGGGGTGCTGAAGATCCTGACGGCCGAGCCTGTCCGCGCGAAGGACATTCTCTCGGGCGCGGGGATCGCCGCCGCGCTGAGCCCGGTGGCATGCATCGAGATCCCGGACAGGCCGGGCGCGCTCGTAACGCTATCGAAGGCGATCGAGAAGGCACAGTTGAACGTCACCGACGCCTATGGGTGTATCCTGGAACGCGGGAAGCGGGCGGCGTTCGTCGTCAAGGGAGAGAACCTCGACGGGATCGAGGCGGCGGCCTGGGACGCGGGACTGAAGCCGCTCGACCGATTGGAGTGAGCGGTTTCGAGGAGTAACGGAGTATTGGAGCGATGGAGTGGTGGGGGGTTCTGCCACTCCATTTTCTCAATGACGGCGTGAGGGATTCAGGCGTGGACGAGAACATTCTGAGAGCACTTGGGGTGAACAGGAATGAGTACATCAGGGATAAGCATCAGACGAGGAGGTCAATGCGGACATGTGTGTGCAGGACGTGTTGGACTCGGACGCCGGATATGAGGTGTTCCAGAGCGTACTGCGAGCGCTAACCTTACCAGACGACTTGGAGATTGAGTACTTCATCGACTGGAATCCACCAGGGCGCCACTTCTACGCATGCGCCATGTCAAAGGCTGCATGGCATTTCCCATCGAACGGGGGTGACTTGCCGACCTTCATACACATCGAGCCCCAGTTTCAGCGAGCGGTCCCGGGAAGGACAGCCACCTTTCGGGTGTACCTGCATTGGGAGATAGACCCGTATGAGACCCAGGCTCAGGCCGGGGGCCACTATTCCCCAGGCCTCATAGAGCGCTATCAGCAACGAAGACGGAATCTGCAAGCACACATGAGGCGTTACTACGCGGACCTGCTGGCACTGGGGGGCGCGTGGAACGGCGTTGGCAGCAAGAAGATCGAGATTGGCAGGATGACGGTTGAGAGACTGCGCGAGGAGTTGCAGCCCGTGGTGGCAGAGATCTCAGCGGCAGTGGATGACTATTTGGAGAATCACGGGTAGAGAGGCATGCTAGACGCCAGCCGTGGAGCAGGCTCTTATGTCGGCTTTCGAGTACGATCAGGAGTACTGGTATGAGCACGAGCGTTGTTCGAGTTGGGCTTGGTGAGCGGAGTTACGACGTGCACGTCGGCGCGGGGGTGCTGGAGGCATCCGGCGAGCTGATCGCCGGGGTGACGAAGGCGCGAGCGGCTGCGATCGTGACCAATCCCCGGATCGGGAAGCTCTATGCCGCGCGCGTCGTGAAGAGCCTGGAAGAGTCAGGCATCACCGCGCACGTCATCACCGTCCCGGCAGGCGAGCGGTACAAGACACTGAATACCGTGCGAGGCGTCTACGAGAAGATGCTCGACCACCGCATTGACCGGACCGGCATGGTGATCGGGCTAGGCGGCGGGGTGGTCGGCGACTTGGCCGGCTTCGTCGCGGCGACGTACCTGCGCGGCGTGGACTTCGTGCAGATGCCGACCTCGCTCCTCGCCCAGGTAGATGCGAGCGTCGGCGGGAAGGTCGGCGTGGACCTTCCGAGGGGCAAGAACCTCGTCGGCGCGTTCTACCAGCCCAAGATCGTGCTTGCTGACACCGGAACGCTTCGGACGCTTCCCAAGGTGCAGTTCGGCTCGGGTTTGGCCGAGGTCATCAAACATGGTATAATCCTCGACGGCGAGTATTACGCTTATCTGGAGCGAAACCTGCCCGCCGTGATGCGCCTCGAAGAAGGGCCGCTGGCGCACGTAGTCCGGCGGTCTGTCGAACTCAAAGCGTCGGTCGTCACGCGCGATGAGCGGGAGTCAGGCCTTCGCGCGGTCCTGAACTACGGGCACACAGTCGGCCATGCGATCGAGTCGCTCACGGGGTACAAGACGTTGCTCCACGGCGAGGCGGTGGCGATCGGGATGGTAACGGCGGCGCTGATATCGCATCAGATAGGGATAGCGGATCAGTCGCTCGCCCTGCGGATCGCGGACCTGCTGGTCCGGGCGAGACTGCCGTACAGGCCCCCCACCAATGTTACTCCGGAAGCTGTCGTCGAGGCGATGAAGCTCGACAAGAAGATAGCGCACGGGAAGCTGCGGTTCGTGCTCGCAAAAGAGATCGGCTCGGCGTTCGTCTCGGACGATGTGACGCCCGCGGTGATTGTGCGGGCGCTGGGGATGCAGGTGAAGCTGCAAGTCTGACCGGTCTGACCCGGAACGAGTACCAAACATGCGCAAACTGGGTGAACTGGCAAGCGAAATCGTGGGGTCGGTCTGGCTCGTGATCGTGGCCGTGCAGTTCCTGGACAGGTACTTCGGCACCAGGAGCCTGGATCTCACGTATACATACTGGGCGATGCTCATCATCCTCGCGGGGCTGTCCTGCGGGCGGATGGTGAGTCGCCTCGGAAGAAGAAAGCCGAGTACGAGTACGAGCAGGGGTACGAGTACGAACCAGGCACAGGAGTAGGGGTCTTTGACAGGCACTGTGCTCAAGCACCGCTATGAGGTTCAAGAAAAGATCGGGGACGGCAGCCTTTTCACGGTCTACAGGGCCGACGACAAGATTGACAGCCGAACGGTAGCCGTCAAAGCACTTCTTGCCCAGCATGCCTCCAACCGCATGTTCGCGGAACGGATGCTGGTCGAGGCGCAGGCGATGGTCGGCCTCTCCCACCCCGGCATTGCGGCGGTCTACGATTGCGGCGAGGAGGACGGCTCGTACTTCGTCGTCACGGAATACGTCGAGGGCGTAGACCTCAAGGAGCGAATCCATCGAAGCGCCCCGTTCACCCTCGCAACCGCAGTTGACTTCGGCATCGCCATCTGCGACGCGCTCGATTTCGCGCACAGACGGGGTTTCGTCCACGGCGATCTGAGACCGCGAAACATCATCGTCACACCGGAAGGCTATGTCAAGCTGACGGACTTCTGGGTCGGCAGCGCCGTCAGCGCCTCCCAATCCGTCCGCACGACGGCGATGATGAGATCGGTACACTACATGGCCCCGGAGGTCGCCGAGGGGGTCGCCGCGACGGCGCAGTCGGACCTATACTCTCTCGGGATCATCATGTACGAACTGCTGACCGGGAACGTGCCGTACGATGCGGACACCCCGATCGCAATCGCGATAAAGCACGGCAGGGACCCGATACCCTCCATCAGGGCGGGCAACCCCGGAGTCCCGAAGGCATTCGAGGCCCTGATCACCCGCGCCCTGCAGAAAGAACCGGGAGGCAGGTTTCGATCTGCCAAGGCGATGCTCAACGATCTGAGATCGGTCCGCGAGGGCCTCGACCTGCCCGGCACTACGACGTGGTCGCCTCCGACGAAGACCAGGATGCTCGAACCGATTCTCGAGGACGACCCGGAGATGGACGATTCCGAGCCGGCGGTGCTCTCGATGATTCTCAGGACGCTCGCCATCACTGTGACGATCATAGGGGTCATAGCCGCCGCAGTGATAGCATTCGTGTGGATGAACCCGGGGGAGACACAGGTTCCGGAGATCGTCGGCAAGGACATAACGACGGCCCGGCAGATGGCGGCCGAGAGCAAGGTCAGGCTGTTAGTAAAGGCCGAAGAGTTCAACGAGAAGTACGCGGAGGGCTTCGTCTACTTCTCGAACCCGGCACCAGGGCGAACGATTAAAGCCGGCAAGACGGTTGACGTATGGGTCAGCAGGGGATCGAAGTACGCGCGCGTGCCGAGGCTGACCACCCTGCCCGAGGAGACCGCGAGGAAGCGCCTGATGGACGCGAACCTTACGGCGGGCAACGTCACGCAGGAATACAGCGACTCCGTCGAGGCCGGCAACGTCATCAAGCAGTCATCCGAGCCGGGCACGCGACTCATGCGGAACGATCCGGTTGATCTGGTGATAAGCCTCGGACCCAAACCAACGGAAGAGGATTTCTCGCTGTCCGAGGACACATCGTCGGGCGGAAGCACGGAGATTCCGGCAAAGCCGCGTTACTTCGACGTGGCTTTCCAAGTCCCTTCCGGGCGAGAGAACCAGATGATCCAGATCACGGTCGTGGACGATTACGGGGAGAACGTGGTCTACTCGGAGATCGCGCATCCCGGCGACGTCATCGAACAGACCGTTCCCGGCATCGGGAAGAAGGTCTCGATCCGCATCTACATAGACGACAAGCTTATCAAGGAGCTGAAGAAATGAAGTCGAAGATCGCTCCGTCGCTCCTGTCGGCCGATTTTGCCAATCTGGAACGCGATGTGCGCGCGGCGGCAGATGCCGGTGCGGACTGCCTGCACCTCGACGTGATGGACGGCCGGTTCGTTCCGAACATCACATTCGGGCCGCTTGTGGTCCACAGCATCAGGGACAAGACCGACCTGCGATTCGACGGCCACCTGATGATCGAGCGCCCGGAGGAGATCCTCGAGGATTTCGTCAAGGCCGGATGCGACTCGATCACCGTTCACGTCGAGACGTGCCCGCATATTCACCGAACGATCCAGCAGATCAAGGAGACCGGCGCGCTTGCGGGGGTCTCGTTGAACCCGGCCACGCCGCTCTGCACGATAGAGAACGTGATCGAGGACATTGACCTGCTGCTCATCATGACGGTGAACCCGGGGTTCGGCGGGCAGGAGTTCATCCCGGCGATGTACGCCAAGATCGCAGAAGCGAGGAAGATGGCGCCCGAACTCGACATCTACGTTGACGGCGGAGTGAACCTCGACACGTGCGCGCGGATAGTCGCCGCCGGAGCGAACGTGCTCGTCGCAGGATCGTTCGTCTTCGATAACGTAGGCGGCCTCAAGAGTGCGATCGAGTCCCTCAGGGCCGCTTGCGCGGGGTGATGCAATGGGTTCGCCGATCCTGCAGACTGTGTTCGCATTCGGGATGGCGCTGGTGGTCGTGCTGATCTTCATGGAGATTCGCGGCTGGATCACCGGCGAGCGGCTCGTCAACCGCAGGCAGAAAGCCCTGCGCCTGCTGTCCGGCCTCTTCATCCTTCTGATACTCGCGATGATCCTGGTCGGCGACGGTCCGGCCCGTACGTATCACCCGCTGGCGGCGGTCGGATGGTGGTTCGCGTGCTTCTCGCTCGCGGTGGCGGTGGTGCTGATGGCGATGGCGGACCTGAAGCAGGTCGTGCTTCGCTTCGGCGCGGAGAGGAAGCAGAACTGCGAGGAACTGAGGGATCACGAATCTCCGATGGACGCGGACGCCCACAGATGACGGATAGCCGGTTCATGAAACGATCTCTGAGGCTCGCGCGGCGTGGACGAACCAGCCCCAACCCTATGGTCGGGGCTGTGGTCGCAAGAGAGGGGCGAGTTGTCGGCGAGGGATATCACCCAAGGGCCGGAGAGCCGCACGCGGAGGTTTTCGCGCTACTCGCGGCGGGCGACCTGGCGCACGGTGCCGATCTCTACGTCAACCTGGAGCCGTGCTGCCATCATGGGAAGACCGGGCCGTGCACGGATGCCATCATCAAGGCCGGGATTCGGAAGGTCTACGCCGCGATGGTGGATCCGAATCCACTGGTCGCCGGCAAGGGGATCGAGGCGCTTCGAGCGGCGGGGATCGAGGTCGAGATCGGGCTGCTCGAGTCCGAGGCACGGGAACTGAACCGCGGATTCGTCAAACGCGTGACCTGCGGGCGGCCGTTCGTGCTCTGGAAGGCGGCGATGACGCTGGACGGCAAGATCGCCACGCGAACCGGCGACTCAGGCTGGGTGAGCGGCGAGGCATCGAGACGATACGTCCACCGGCTGCGCGCTCAGTCGGACGCGATCATGGTCGGCATCGGGACGGTGCTGGCCGACAATCCATCGCTCACGGCCCGGATCGGGAACCGCCAAGACGCCAAGAACGCCAAGAATATCAAGAATCAGCCGATAAGGATAGTGGTAGACAGCGAGGGGCGAGTGCCCGCCGATGCGAAGGTGCTGAGCGGCGAGGCGCCGACCATCATCGTGACGAAGCAGGGCGCTCCGGAGGCGAATCTGGGCAAGCTGCGGAGTGCGGGCGTGCGGATTCTGGGTATTCAGGATAACGATGGCCGAATCGACCTGCGCTGCCTGCTCGTCGAACTCGGCAAGATGGGGATCCACACCCTCCTGCTGGAGGGCGGCGGGGAGCTTGCCGCCTCGATGATCGCGGCGGGGCTCGTTGACCGAGGGCTGATCTTCATCGCGCCGAAGATCGCGGGCGGCCGGGACGCGAAGTCGCCGGTAGAAGGAGAGGGCGTCGAGCTGATGGCCGATGCGTACTCCACCTCAAAGCCGCGGGTCCGACGATTTGGGCATGACGTTGCGTTGGAGTTCAACTTCTGACAACCAAGTGGGCGTTTCCGACGTGTCAGACGGGGATCAGAGATATGTTCACGGGCTTAGTTGAAGAGAAAGGCAAGATCTTGCGGACGCAGCCGAGTTCGAGCGGACTCAGGCTCACGATCGAGGCTCACGCGGTCGCGGAGGGCACGGCGATCGGCGACAGCGTCGCGGTCAACGGCGTCTGCCTCACCGCTGTTTCGATCAAGGGCAGGCAGATCGAGTTCGACGTCGTGCGGGAAACGGTAGAGCGGAGCACCCTGGGCGACTTGAATCCCGGTCAAGCAGTGAACCTGGAGCGGGCACTTCGGGCGGGCGCGCGCATGGGCGGGCACATGGTGCTCGGCCACGTGGACGGGGTAGGCATCGTCCGTGAGGTACGAGGGTCGGGCGGGGAGATGATCTTCCGGTTCGAGGCGCCGGCGGAGGTCATGCGGTTCGTCGTGGAGAAGGGCTCGATCGCGGTTGACGGGATCAGCCTGACGGTCGCAGACCTCGGGCGCGACTGGTTCACGACGGCGGTGATCCCACACACGCTCGAGGCGACGACCCTCGGGGACAGGTCCGTGGGTGGCAGAGTCAACCTGGAAACTGATATAATAGGCAAGTATGTACTGAAGTTTGTGGGGAAACCCGACTCCGACGACCGGCTGATGGGCTTGCTGGAAGAGGGCGGGTTTCTGGACGCATAGGTCCTATAGGACACATGGGACCAATGGGACCTGGCAGGAGCGAGAATTGGCGTTCTGTTCGATCGAAGAGGCGATACAGGAGATACGAGAGGGCAAGATTCTCGTAGTCGTAGATGATGAAGACCGCGAGAACGAGGGCGACTTCATCATGGCGGCGGAGCACATCACGCCTGACGCGATCAACTTCATGGCGAAGCACGGACGGGGGATGATATGCCTGCCGATGACCAGGAAGCGCGCCGAGGAGTTGAATCTCTCGATGATGGTCGGCCACAACACGGCCCTCCTGGGAACGCCGTTTACCGTCACGATTGACGCCGTACACGGCACGACGACGGGCATCTCAGCGTACGACCGCGCGCACACCATCAAGGTCGCCATTGACCCCGCGACGAAACCATCGGACCTCGCCCGGCCGGGGCACATCTTCCCGCTCGTGGCCAAGGACGGCGGAGTGCTGAAGCGTTCCGGCCACACGGAGGCCGTGGTGGACTTCGCACGGCTTGCGGGGCTATACCCGGCCGGCGTGTTGTGCGAGATCATGAGCGAGGACGGGACGATGGCGCGCCTCCCCGAACTGCAGAGTCTCGCGGAGGAGTTCGGGCTAAAGATCGCCACCATCGCAGACCTGATCAAGTACCGGCGGCGGACCGAAAAGTTGATCACCCGCGCGGTGACGACTCATCTGCCGACGCGGTACGGCGAGTTCAGGCTCCACGCCTATGAAACGCCGATCGAGGAAAACCCGTACATAGCACTGGTGATGGGCGACGTGTCGGACGGCGAGCCGGTGCTGGTGCGCATACATTCGAGCTGCCTTACGGGCGACGTGCTTCACTCCATGAGGTGCGAATGCGGGGATCAACTCGAGGGGGCGATGCAGAGGATCGCCGAGGAAGGCCGGGGCGTGCTCGTATACATCTACCAGGAAGGGCGCGGAATAGGCCTCGTGGAGAAGCTGAGGGCCTACGAGCTTCAGGACCAGGGATTTGACACCGTGGAGGCCAACGAGCGACTCGGATACCCGGCCGACCTGCGTGACTACGGGATCGGCGCGCAGGTACTGCTCGACCTCGGCGTCAAGAAGATACGCTACATGACCAATAATCCTGCTAAGCTCGCGGGACTGGAAGGCTACGATCTGGAGATCGTCGAGCGAGTACCGCTCGTCATCGAGCCAAACCGCGTCAATCAACGGTACCTCGAGACGAAACAGGACAAGATGGGACACATGCTGGACACGTAAGTACGAAACTCGAGATTCGACATTCGAGAGGGCATTTCGGGCTTCGGGTTTCGAATTTCCCCAAGGGGGTAGAGATGGCAAAGACATTCGAGGGAAAGCTGACTGCTGACGGACTGAAGTTCGGCATCGTCGTAAGCCGATTCAACGAGTTCATCACAGGTAAGTTGCTGGAGGGGGCGATGGATGCGCTCCTGCGGCACGGAGCCGCCGACAAGGACATCAGCGTCGCATGGGTGCCGGGGACGTTCGAGATTCCGGTGGTGACCCAGAAGATGGCGAAGTCGGGCAAGTACGATGCGGTGATCTGCCTGGGGGCGCTGATCCGCGGGGCGACTCCGCACTTCGAGTACCTCGCGGCCGAGGTCACCAAGGGCATCGCGCAGACCGGCCTGCAGTCCGAGGTGCCGTGCGTCTACGGCGTGATCACGACGGACACGATCGAGCAGGCGATCGAGCGCGCCGGCACGAAGGTCGGCAACAAGGGATTCGATGCGGCCGAGACCGCCATCGAGATGGCGAACCTGATGAAGAGCATCGGTTAGGAGGGCGTTCCGTGAAGAAACTCATCCCGTACGTGCTCGTATTCGTCCTGGGATTCGGTGCGTGCGCCTGGGTATTGAGGGAACTCGGGTACACGACGATCTCTCCGGGCGGTAAGCAGAGCGCGATCGCCAACCTGGGCCGCGATCCGGGCAAGGCCGTCCTGAGCCGCAAGGCCAACATCATAGCCGATGCGGTAGCTCGCCTGGGACCGGCCGTCGTGAACATCGACACCATCGGCGAGCAGGCCGTATCCAGCCCGTTCGAGCAGCTCTTCGGCATACCGATGTCGCCGATGAAGCAACAGGTGGTAGGTCAGGGGTCCGGCGTGATCATCAGCAAGGACGGCTACGTTCTGACCAACAACCACGTCGTCGAGGGAGCGAACAAGATTACCGTGAGGCTGGCAGACGGACGCAGGCTCAACGGCAAGCTCGTCGGGCGCGACGCGCGGACGGACCTGGCGGTGCTCAAGGTGGATGGGAAGGACCTCCCGGCGGCGGCTTTCGGCGACTCCAACGCAATACGCGCGGGAGACTGGGCGATCGCGGTCGGCAACCCCCTCGGATTCGGCAACTCGGTAACCGTCGGCGTGATCAGCGCCACGAAGCGGACCGACCTGCCGGTAGGCCCGGGAAAGGTGCTGGCGGAAGCGATACAGACCGACGCCGCGATAAACCGCGGTAACAGCGGAGGGGCGCTGGCAAATATTGACGGGCAGTTGATAGGCATCAACACAGCGATATTCTCGACCGAACCGGGCCAGGGGAACATCGGAATCGGGTTCGCAATCCCGAGCAACACAGCGCGCACGGTTGCGACTCAGCTCATCGAAAAGGGCCGAATCGTCCGCCCCTGGATCGGGGTTCAGCTCGCCGAACTCTCCGGCGATTTCGCCGCGTGGTATGAGCAGCGGGGACTGAAGCCGCCCAAGGGGGTGGTCGTAGCGCAGACGGTCGCCGACGGTCCTGCGGCGAGGAAGGGACTGCTACAGGGAGACATCATAGTGCAGATAGACGACAAGAAGGTCTCGAAACCGGACGACCTCGTCGATGAGATAGGCAAGCACAAAGTCGGCGACGTGGTGAGGCTCTCGGTGTGGCGGATGGGCCAGTCGCAGGTGATCATGATCAAGCTGGAGGAGATGCCGGCAGGAGCAGGATAGGAAACGGGACACGGCAGCCGGAAGATCGGATAAGGGAATGGGCGGGGATTCGGCGATCCCCGCCCATTCTTGTCAGTCACCTTGCAGGAGCAACCATCTCCAGATCACATGCTTCGCAGACGGAAGCCGCTTCCGCAGACCCCGGTACGACTCACAGCTTCACGATCCTCAGGCCGCCGTCGCCGGTTGAGCAGACGATTGACTTGCCGTTGGGTGACCAACTGATGGAGCCTACGTCCCCGGCCGGAGTGACAAGCCCCTTGCTCACGACCTTGAACTGCCAGTCCTTTGTGTTGCCGAGATACAGGTTCATCTCAGGCGGCGCGCCTTTGGTGGGTATGAGTTTCGCGACTGACGCGAACCGAGCGCCGTCTCTGCTCCACACGACCTGCTCGGCCCGCAGACTCTGAATCTTTCCCAGTTGGCCGTTCTTCAGATTCAGCCTGTACAGGCCCTCACCCTTGGGAGGGGCGTGGCTGATGCGCACATAGGCGACGGCGTCGCCTTTGGTGACAAACACCTCCTCAGGCCACGTCCCCTTAGCCAATGCGACGGACTTGCCGGTTCCGAGATCAACCAGCCGGATACCGGCGGCATCGAGACCGGCTTCGACGGTGCCCTGGGTCCATGCGACGAGCTTGCCCGCATTGGTCCAAGCCCCGCCTATCCCGACGACCCCGCCGACATTGGCCCCTGTCTTGACGTTCATGACGTAAGCGGCCTTCTTGTCCGGCCAGGTCATCGCGTAGAGCAGGAAGAGGCCGTTCGGAGACCATGCGATAGGAATCTGGACGGCCTGGTTCTTGTCCGAAACCAATCGCCGCGTCTTGCCTGTGGCGACATCCACCAGTACGAGGCCGCCGCTGTGGCAGGCGATCCGTTTCGAATCGGGCGACCACGCGGGTGAATCCGCGTCTCTGAGCAGTTCACGGTGCCTCCATGCGCCGCCCACGAGCGATGCAACATGAATGCTTGCGGCGGGGACTCCCGGAGCGCTCGCCGAGGCGCAGGCGTAGCGGACGTATGCTATCGAGCGCCCATCGGGCGACCACGCGGGGTCGAGATTGGCAACCGAACCGTCGGCAGCAGGACCGACGAGTACGGTCTGGGCTACCGCCTGGCCTGCGGCAAGGGCGGCGATGATTGCGATAGTGAGAAGCGATCTGTTCCTCAATGGTACGTACCTCCTGAGCCTGTATACGAGCCGCGAAGATGTTTTGTTGCCCGAACCGGCCGACAATCCACCGTGCATTGACAATGTCCGCAGCGCGCTGATACAATACGCCCGGTCTGGCATCGCGGACGGAGACGGTGGGTCAGCCGGCGGCCTGCGCGGCGAGGCGACATCAATCGGGTCAGCGCGTCATGCATGCTGACCTTTGGTCGTGAATCCGCGAGGCTGAGACGGGCGAAGGAGTGAGCTGCAATGATCAGGTTACTGCCGAGACAGGACACGTTCTTCGATATGTTCGAGAAACAGGTGGACATGGTGAACGACGCCGCGCACCGCCTGCACGAACTCGTGACGGACTACAAGGACGTCGAGGATGCGGCGTTCAAGCTGCGCGCAATGGAACACGATGCTGACGAAGTCGCGCACACGATAATGAACAAGCTGAACATGACCTTCGTAACGCCTCTCGACCGCGAGGACATCCACGAACTCGCCAGCGCCCTGGACGACATCATGGATTTCGTGGAGGCGGCGGTTGACCGCATGGCGCTATACGAGGTCGCAGAGCCTACCGACGAAGCTATAAAGCTGTGCAGCATCCTGGCCCAGGCAACTGAGGAAACCGTGAAGGCGGTCTACGGCCTGCGTGATTTGAAGAAGCCGGAGATCGTCCGGGAGGCGTGCGTCGCCATCAACCGGCTGGAGAACGAGGGTGATCAGGCAAACCGCATGGCGCTCTCAAAGCTCTTCCAGATGCACGAGAATCCCATCGAGGCCCTCAAGTGGCGTGAGATCTACGACCAGATCGAGACCGCGATTGATGAGTGCGAAGACGTCGCGGACATCATCGAGTCCGTGATGCTAAAGAGCGCTTAGGCAGGAGGCATTGCGTGAAGAGATTCCGTTTCATGCCGACCGAGGAACGTTTCTTCGATCTCTTCGACGACATCGCGAGGGCGCTCGTTGATGCCGCCGTCTGCCTGCACGATCTGATCACGGACTATCAGAATGTTGACGAGAAATGCCGCGTGCTGCGCGACATGGAGAAGTCCATAGACTGCGCCACGGACGGGATATGCAAGCGTCTCAACGACAGCTTCGTAACGCCGATCGACCGCGAAGACATCCACTCGCTGGCCTCCTGCATGGACGACGTGCTCGACTACATCGAGGCATCCGCCGACCGCATGAAGCTCTACGGGGTCGAGAAGCCTCTCGAGGAAGCCGCCGAGCTGGCGCGGATACTGATAGCCTCGACGGAGCAGATACGAGACGCCGTGCACGCTCTATCGCACTTTCGCGACATTGACGCGATACTGACTCCATGCGTCGAGATCAACAGGCTGGAGAACGACGCCGACGAGGTCTATCGGCAGGCGCTGCGCAGGCTCTTCAGGGAGGAGTCACGGCCGCTCGAGGTCGCGAAGTGGCTCGAGATATTTGCACGCCTGGAGAAGGCGACCGACAGGTGCGAGGACGTGGCCAATGTCCTGGAAAGCATCGTGGTGAAGAATGCCTGAGACCAAGCTGATAATCTTCGGGCTGGTAGTCGTTTTCGCCCTCACCTTCGACTTCATCAACGGCTTCCACGACACGGCCAATGCGATAGCGACCTCCGTGCTCACCAGGGCACTCTCCATACGAAACGCAATCATCCTCTCGGCCACAATGAACTTCATCGGCGCGATGATCTGGACCGGGGTCGCGAAGACGATCGGTTCCGGGATTATTGACCCGACCAGCGTGAGAGGCGATTCCGGCCAACTGCTGGTTCTGGCGGCTCTCCTCGGCGCCATCATCTGGAACCTGATAACATGGCTGATGGGTCTGCCGAGCAGTTCATCCCACGCGCTGATCGGCGGGCTGATAGGCGCCGTGGTCATGGCTTTCGGCAGGGGCGCGCTGAACGTGGAGGGGCTGGGGAAGATCTTCACGTCACTTGTCTTCTCGCCGATCGCGGGGTTCCTGGGCGGGATGATACTCATGATCATCGTAATGAACATCTTCGCCCAGCAGGCGCCATCAAAGCTGAACAAGTACTTCAAGGTGCTGCAGATCATCTCGGCGAACTTCATGGCTTTCACTCACGGCTCCAATGACGCGCAGAAGTCCATGGGTATCATCACGATGGCGCTCGTCGTGGCCGGGCTGCAGGACTCGGTAACCGTTCCCCTGTGGGTCAAGGTGTCCTGCGCCTCGGCGATGGCCCTCGGCACCGCGGTTGGCGGCTGGCGCATCATCAAGACCGTCGGCAAGAAGATCATGGGCCTGCAGCCGGTACACGGATTCGCCTCGGAGACGGCCGCGGCCGTGGTCGTGCTCGGCGCGACTCTGTGGCACGCCCCCGTGAGCACCACGCACGTGATCTCCTCCTCCATCATGGGCGTGGGATCGGCGAAGCGCCTGAGCGCGGTTCGGTGGGGCATCGTCGGGCAGATTCTGCTCGCCTGGATGATGACGCTCCCCGTGGCTGGGGCGCTCGGAGCGTTGAGCTACCTTTTCCTGCACATGTTTATCTAGAAGCCCTCGGACAGATTCCGCAGCAGCACCTTCTACGGGTGCGCTCTGATCTCACGGGCACAGAGCCTCCGGCTACAACGCATACCCCGTCCGATGGCAGGCACTCCGACCTCCTCCGCGCGAAACCCGGTAAATTTGCCTGTTGACAGTAGGCTATTCGCTTGATATCGTTAGTGAAGTGGGATTGTTCCTCGGTCTGGGCAGGAATCACGTGCCGGACCGTCTCTTCCGCACGAAGGAGGGACCAACATGGCGATCAGACGCCGGCAACGATCTCGAGGGCCGCATCTCACACTCCTAGCCCTCGCACTTCTCATCGCGAGCCTGAGCGCCGCGATTGCAGCGCCGACACCCGTCACCGTCACCCTGAGGCAGGGTACGAGCGGTTACTACGGCTGCACCGACACATTTCTCGACCAGTACAACCCGAACTACAACTACGGCGAATCCGACGAGCAGTTCTGGGTGCAGAAGCGGACCTCTCACGACAGAACCGCCCTGATCAAGTTCGACCTCACGGGCCAGATTCCGTCCGGCGCCTGCATCAAGTCGGCTACTCTCAGGCTCTACCAGTGGGAGGCTTACAACTTTTCTGGAGATGACTGGCTCGACGTCGGCGTCTACAGGTGCAAGTCGAACTGGCAGGAGGGCACCGGGGGCGACGACGGCGCAATCGAGACCGGGGCATGCTGGGTCTATCGGACGTGCAACCCGTATGTCGGTTGGTCGGCAGCAGGCGCGCGAGGCGTCAACACAGACAGGAACGACGGGACGGATGACGTCGAGCGCTGCACCGACGGCGCGCGCTGGGTCGAGTGGGATGTTACGCCGTCAGTCCAGTACTGGCACGGCAACCCGAGCAGGAACTACGGGCTGGTGCTCGACTGGACCGCGATAGGCGGACACACGCTCGGAGGCGTGAACTTCAGGACGAGCGAATGGGGATCGAACAGGCCCGAACTCGTGATCACCTACGTGATCCCTGAGGCCGAACCGTGCGTGACGCTGCGGTTGTCGGACCTGAGCCTGAACTACTGGGACAGCGACCCCAACATCACCTTCTACAGCAACAACGGCCAACTGCTGTGCGCCGGCACGACTTCCGACACCGCCTGGGCGGCCGACGGCGCGGCTACGACGTACACGCTGAACAGCAGCTTCGAGGCCGCGGTCAAGGTCAAGCTCCAGCAGGGGATAGTCGGCGCGAACCGGGGGCAGTTCGGGTTCGGGATGTACAGCCCGAGTGCGGGGAAGTACATTCGGTTGATGGCGATCGGCTACGGCAGTGAGTACTATGAGGTGGGTGGGCTGTGCCAGGGAAGCGGAAACGGCGAGTACCACGACGGCAGCGCGTACTGGGCCTCATACTGGGATGACGACTACCCCACCGGGCCGCCTTCCGCCGCCGCACGGTTCTTCTCGGAGACCCCGGAGAACGAGGCGACGACGTATGTCACGTACAAAATCCGCTACGACAAAACTAACGGCATGTTCTACGTCTTCGTGAACAACGTTCTGGTAACCTATTACTCCAAGGTTGACATGTCCAACTGGGTGCTGGGCATAGTGCACGAGAACGACTACAGCGGGCAGGCTACGACGGTCTGGACCAGCTTTGTAGACTGCACACCGCCGACGCCGAACCCGATGACATGGGCGGTCGGAGGCTCACCGTCCGCTGCGGGAACAGACCGAATCACGATGACTGCCAGCACGGCGACGGATGCTGACAACCCTCCTGTGGTATACAACTTCGTCGAGACCACCGGCAATCCGGGAGGCACCAGCCTCGAGCAGAGCGGCACGTCCTACACGGACACAGGGCTGTCGGCGAACACTCAGTACGGATACAAGGTCCGCGCCAGGGACAGCTATGAGACGCCAAACTACACGGGCTACTCGTCGGAGGTCAAGAAGTACACGCTGATGCCGAACCCGACGGGCATCAACGTGACGAGCGTCACGGCGACCTCAGCCGTGCTGAACGCGGTGGACATGTTCCCGAACCTGCTGCTCGGCTCCTCCGGCGTCTACTTCGACGCCGACCCGGATGCCCTGGGCGGCATCAATGAGTGGCTCAAGACGACTTCGGATACCGCGAACCTGACGCCGAATACGCAGTACACGTTCAAGATCAAGGCGCGGAACGGCGACGCAGTTGAGACGGCATGGGCCCAGACCGTCAGACGAACGCTGGCGGTCCTGCCCGGAGGCTCGCCTTACGGACCCGTGACCTCCACGATTGTCCAGGCGAACTGGAGCGCCAACGGCAATCCGTCCGGTACTCAGTACTACTGCGAGGAACTGACGACCGGCAAGAACTCAGGTTGGACCACCGGACTGAACTGGGCTCTGCAGAAACTCCAACCGGAGACCCAGTACCACTTCAGGGTGAAGGCCC
This sequence comes from Armatimonadota bacterium, assembly GCA_017993055.1. Taxonomy (NCBI): domain Bacteria; kingdom Bacillati; phylum Armatimonadota; species Armatimonadota bacterium. The sequence continues at coordinate 37,144 of JAGONM010000011.1, read as the reverse complement.
GGAATGCGGACCTCGTGGAAACCGACTGGTGCGATCTCGGCATCGTCCGTACGACTCTTACGATCGGGCAGATCAAGTCCCGGTTCGGCATCGGCGATCCTGTTCGCATGAGTTACAAGGTCGTAACCGCATACTTTCCAACCGAGAACCTGATCTTCATCGAGGATCCTCTGGTCTTCGGCAAGCGGGACGGAAGTTCGGGCATCGGAGTTCGAACTCTCGGGCCCGGCCTCGTATTCTCGCCCGGAGACGTGGTTGACGTGGACGGCGTGCTGTCGCTCAACGCCGCGCCGCATGACAAGGAAGTGATCGTCGAGACGATGATGCTCCGCCCGGTCGGACGCATACTGGAGCACAACCCGCCGATCGGGGTCGGCAGAGACCTGGGAGGCGAGGCCTTCGGGTGCCAGGAGGGCGTCTACAACGACGTGAGGCTGGGCCCGCCCTCGGCCGCGACAGGCTTGAACTTCGTCGGCAAGCTCGTCTCCACGACCGGCAAGGTCCGCTTTGGCGGGTTCGGCGGGATGCAGTACATCTGGGTTGACGACGGATCGCTGCTGCACGACGGGGCCGAGAACGGCATTCGGGTTGACCTGACAGCGCTTGGCGGCATGGTGTTCCCGCCCGTCACCCAGTACGCGGTCGTGACCGGCGTCATGCGGTGCATGACCGTCACTAGCGTGGAAGGAAAGCCGTGCAACGTCAGAGTGCTGTGGCCGAGATACCCGACGGACATCCAGCAGTACGTCATACCGATCGTCCCGTAACGGTCAGGCTACCGGCAATCAAGAGGGCGGAGCCGGACGGCTCCGCCCTCTCTTCGTTCAGAACCACAGTACCGGCGTCAGTCCTCGACCAGGTCCAGCGCGCGGATTCGGAACTGCATCGGGGGGCACTGGTAGACCATCTGCAGCCGCCCGTCGAGCAGAAGATGGTTCCTCAGGCGCGTGATAGACTTCGAGCCGAGACAGCAGTCGCCCAGCATGATAACCTTGCCGGGTATATCATCGGGCACCTCAGGCTCTTTGCCGAGGACGATGGTGAGTCTGTTGGAGCCGTCGAACCAGCCGGCGTCCTTGAGCTTGTCGAGCCCTCGGCGGATGTAGTACTCGCACGAACGGCAGTACTCCCCGGCAACTATGGTCAGGCCGGGGAAGAGCTCTCTGTCCAGAATGATGTCCGGGCGCCTGAATGGCCTCCGCACACTCTCGACGCTCTCGCCCAGCACCGCGATGGATGACAGGTCCGCGGTGCCTAGAGCTTGCTCGTGCGCCACGCGGTTGATATCCACCTCCATCGGGTCGAAACCGATCACGGCGCAGGCGACCGCATCCACCGCCACGACGTCCCTTCCGGCGAAGATGAGGTTCATCGGCACGGCAGTGCCCTCCTCGGCGTGATCGCCCTCTAGGCCGACGACCGCGTCCATCACCGTCAGGTCCGGCTTCCGGACACGCAGGAAGTCTGTGAGTTTCTCGGGCAGAGCAGGATAGCTGTGGCCGAAGAGCTTGTCGTCGTCCGAGATGACGCCGTGCAGGTTCTTGATGCCCAAGGTGACGAGCGTCAGGCTGTGAATCTTGAGCACCGGCATGTCAATGAAGACGTCGGCGTCGAGCGCGATCTTCGGCACGTTGACCTTCTTCAGCACGAGTCCGCCGGGGACCTCGACCTCGATGCGCTCAGCTTCCTCGAAGAAAAGCATCTTCGCGCCCGCCGCCTCGCAGGCCTGCGTCATCCCAATCGCCTGGGAACACAGACGCGTGGTGTTGTTTGCCTTGCGGTACTTGGCGGTCGAGATGCTCCTCCCCTCGCCCACCAGGACTTCGCCGGCGCCGAGTTCGAACGCGACGGTTGCCATCGCGGCGACGACGCGCGGATCGGTAGTCAGCGGGGCCGGGCTCGGGCAGAAGATGTTCGGCTTCAGCAGAACCGTATCGCCCTTGCGAGTCAGGGGCTTGCCTTCCGTCGAGGCCAAGACGGCTCGGCGGACGGCGTCGAGGATGCTGTCGGAGTTCGCGGGCGGGTTCACCCGCTCGATGGACACGGTGGCATTCATTTTGCTGCTTACTCCTGAATCCGGGTCTTGCACCAGTCTACGGTGGTGCGGAGGCCCTCTTCGAGGTCCACTTTCGGCTCCCAGCCGAGCAGTTCCCTGGCCTTCGCGATGTCAGGGCGGCGCTGCTTCGGATCGTCGGTCGGCATCGGTCGAAACACGATCTCGCTCTTCGAGCCGGTAAGCCTGATGACGGTCTCGGCGAACTGCAGAACCGTCATCTCGTGAGGATTGCCGATATTGACCGGCAGGTGCTCGTCCGACAGCGCGAGGCGGTAGATGCCCTCGATAAGATCGGACACATAGCAGAAGCTGCGCGTCTGGCTGCCGTCGCCGTAGACCGTGAGCGGTTCTCCCTTGAGCGCCTGACCGATGAGGGTCGGCACCAGACGGCCGTCGTCCCGCCTCATTCGCGGGCCGTATGTGTTGAAGATACGCACTATCCTGGTGTCCACGCCGTGGGCATTGTGATAGGCCATCGTCATGGCTTCGGCGAAGCGCTTGGCCTCGTCGTAGACCCCTCTCGGACCGACGGGGTTCACGTTGCCCCAGTAGTCCTCGGTCTGAGGATGGACCAGCGGGTCGCCGTAGACCTCGGATGTGGACGCGAGGATATACTTCGCTCCATGTGCATGTGCCAAGCCGAGGGTCTTGTGCGTGCCGAGCGAGCCGACTTTCAGCGTCTGGATCGGGTACTGCAGATAGTCAATCGGGCTCGCGGGCGACGCGAAGTGGAAGACGTAGTCCACGCGATCCTTCAAGTACAGGTATTCGGTGACATCGTACTTGACGAACGAGAAGGACGCGCTGCCGAGATGCTGGACGATGTTCCGGGTGTCACCGGTGATGAGGTTGTCCATCGCGGTGACGGCGAAGCCGCGCTCCAGAAGCAGGTCGCAGAGATGCGAACCGAGAAACCCCGCTCCGCCGGTTACCAGCGCTCGTTCCATCTCATCCTCCGACACATCCCTTACGGACAGCTTCAATGGATTGCATTGTACCGGGCAAGAAGCGCGGGTGTCAATCGCGAATGTGAAGCGGCAGGAGGAATCGGACGTGCAGGAGAGATAACAAGTAAGCCGGTGCTTATCACGGATGGAGATTCGAGGAGGACAGGTTGCCGATAGAGATTCAGAAGATCGTTGCGGCGCCCGAGGAGATCATGGAGAGCATCCGGTCGCTCTACGAGATCTCGTTCCCTAAGGAGGAGCTGCGGCCGTTCGAACAGATCGTGGGAGAGCTGTCATCACCGGGCGAGGAGCGTCGCACGCATATGATTGCGGCCCTTGACGGGGAGAAGGTGCTGGGGCTCAGCGTCTTCGTGCTGTTCCCGACGGCGTCGCTCGGCTACCTTTGGTTTCTCTGCGTTGACCCGGATACCCGGGGGCTCGGGCTCGGCGGGAGGCTCTACGATGCGTCCGTCGAATGGCTCAGGCGCGACGCGGAGGCGCTCGGCGTAGACCTGTCGGGAGTCATCTTCGAGGTTGAGCGCCTCACCACGGAAGCGCACCCGATCTACGGCGACCCGCACAGGCGCATACGGTTCTACGAACGGCTGGGCGCGCGAATGATCGCCGGGTACGACTACCATCAACCGCCGATTCCGCCGCACGGGCCGGTCGCCCTGCAGTTGATGTTCCACCCGATGGCGGGGCAGACGTGCGACTCCCCCACCCTCGCGAGGGTCGTGTCCGAGTTTCTGCGGCTGGCCCAGGGAGTCGAGGACTCTCTGGAAGGCTGCTCCCTGGGGCTCGAACGTCTAGACCAGCGCCTGAGCTCGGCTTAGGGGCGGTCAGTCGTCGTCTTCGTTACGACCGGCACGGGCTTTCGCCAGCAGCCTGACCTTGGCGTCGCGGCTCTGCCTGCGCTTCATGTCGCAGCGCTCGTCCCAACCAGAGCACTTGCACATCTCGCCGACCATATCACACCACTGCACGTCGCCGGCTCTCCACCAGAAATGACATTCAGACATGATTGGACCTCCTCGGATGCCTGCTCGGCGGCCGATTCTCGCTCACGGCGCGCCTTCATTCGGCATTATCGGAGACCACAGAATAAGGGGTTACCTGTGCCTATTACCGGGATTGGCGTCGCCGGATCAGGCAGCGAAGGGGAATGCGTAGTCCATGTGCAGAGAGACCACGGTCTCGTCCCTGCGGCGCTCCACATCCACGGCGCTGACGAGGCTGCGCATGAGATGGAAGCCGTTGCTTCGAGGCTCGTGAGGAAGAGACGGGACGTCGGGCTCCGGCGGGGTGAAGCCCGGCCCGTGATCCCGCACCTCGACCGTGAGGCCGTCAGGACGCGGAAAGAATGAGACGTGGATGTGCGGCCGGCCCTGAAACTGCCCGGAAGAGCCGTGCTCCAGGGCGTTGACGAATGCCTCTCCGACGGCCAGTTTGAGATCGTCCATCTCGCCCATGGTCATGGGAGTGCGCGAGGCGATCTCCTCGAGATGCTTGCGGCATTCACGGGAGCCGTCGGCGGAAGCAGGGTAGACTCTGCAGACCCGCTGGAACCTGTACAGGCTCCTGAGGAAACGTTCCGGCTCGATGTAGCGGTGATTCGTCTGGAGGCTGCGGACATTCGCGTGGAAGGGATGCACGCTCTTCATCTGGAGAACGAAGGACCGAGGGGCCGCATCCGCGCTGTAACCGCACAGGGCCATCTTCACGCGGTCGGAGTGCAGGTTGATTCGCGACTCGTACTCCAGCAGTTTCATCCGGAGCGTGCGCCCCGGCATGGCATCCTCCATGTCGCCGTAGACCCGCATGCCGTTCCAGCGCGATTTAGACGCCTCGACCGCCTCACCCCAGAATTCCATCACCTGACCGAACTCAAAGGAATGCCGGCGGAGGTAGACCTCACTCACGTGATAGATCGAGAGCTGGTCGGTCCTGACGGCGTACTCGGTATCCACGCCCGCACCCCGCAGCCGCTCGACCATCGTTTCGGGGGCGACGGATGAGATGCAGAGGCATTTCTCGCCGGCGTCGAGGCCCGCCTGGAAATACCCGGCAAGGCGTTCGAAGAATACATGATCTCTCCTGGGATAGAGAAACATGCAGTGGGCGCCGGAATCCACTTCGCCGGGGATGAACCCGATCGGCGTGCTCCGCTTGCTCATGAAGAAACACCACCAAGTTCGTTCGCGGTCGAGCGCTCTTCGGCGACATGGGCCGCCGACTGCCCAGGGGCGCTCCCGCTATGTCATAGCTTATGAGACCGGTTTCTACGGCGATCCCGGAAGTTCCTCCTGCGACGCCATCAGATATCCCAGCCCAGGTGCGGCCGGGGCAGAAGAAGGCCACGATCCAGGTCTCGAAGGAGCTGCGGCGGGCCCGAGAGCCCGTCGGTGATCGCAAGACCGGACGCGGGACAAACTCCGAACCACATTCGTGTGAACGCCCCGACCGACGCGGTCAGTGCCGGCAGCGAACCGTCGGAGCCGGGATACGCTATGGATTTCGAACCGAGAGCGACGACGTACTCGCCCCCGGTTCCGTGCCACGGAGCGTCGGCATCGAGCAGGCTTTCGATCGGGTCTTCAAGGCGAAGGTTGAACCGGATGTCCCCGCAGGGGAGATGCGTTCGCTGCATGCACCCGACGAGGTCGAGGATGCGGACCTGCCAGTAGGCATCGGAGCGGCTGGAACTCTCGAACTTCGACTGGCCGCTCACATGTCTGCGCTTGAGCGGCTGACGCAGAAGGTCCTGAAGCTGTATGCCCGCAGGTTCCTGCATACTGACAAGGTGCACCTGATCGCCGAGGCTCTTGATGAGCGCGAGCAGCTCGAGGAACTGGTCTCCCTGCTGCCAGCAGATGGCTCGGATGTTGTACGGTCCGTGCGACACGTTCTCCGGGCCGACCCAGAAGAAATGGGTCAACTCACCGTTCGGACCGTCGAAGTAGCCGAGGCCGAAATCGTTCTTGCCGCCCATCATCTCCGCCTGGGTCCGCTGAGGCAACATGGAGTTACACGAGCCGTGGCCGCGCCGCCGAGACAACCTGCAGGCATGGACCGCCTCCCAGTCCGCACTGCCTAACCTCCGCGGCACGCGCGGGACCGCGTCTACGAGCAGATCGGCGGGATCGAACGAGATCCAGTTCTCGTAGGAACCGTTGCCGAATCCGAGTTTGTTGTAGTATCCCTGCTCGAACATCCCCAGTCCGGCGACCAAGGCTCCACCCGCGGCAAGGTCGGCAACCGCATGTGCCGTCAGCCGGCTTGCGAGCCTCTGCTTGCGTGCGACGCGGCTGGTGGTGACGGAGCCCACGATGCCAAAAGGCAGATCTTCGTCGAGATAGCGGATCGTTCCGGGAACAGTCGCGACGAGGCACTCGGGTTCTCCCCCGACATCCGCGACCGTCGTATTCGCAGCCGAGAGGAAGATGCCTACAGCCTCCTCCTGACCGTCCTGCAGCCAGCCGATCTCGCGCCAGATGCGCTGAACGGCCTCGAGGTCTTTCGACGGATCATATATCCTGAAGTTCATAAGAGAAGCCTCCTCGCTCACCAGCAAGATTCTAGCAAGCCAGGAGGCCGGATGTCAAAGAAAGGAACGCGTCAGTAGACCGGGCAGGAGTGGGCCGCCCCCGTCTTCTCGAAATACTGCTGATGGTACTCCTCGGCGGGGTAGAACTCTTTCGCCTCGACGATCATCGTGGCGACCGGCCGGCCCGACTTCTTCTGGAGGGCTGCCCTCGACTCCTCGGCAAGCTTCTTCTGCTCGGGCGAGTGATAGAAGACCGCCGCGCGGTACTGAGAGCCGATGTCCGGCCCCTGGCCGTCAGACCGGTACGGGTTGTGGGACTTCCAGAAGATGCCGAGCAGTTTCTCGTACGAGACTTTCGCCGGGTCGAAAACGACCTCGACGGCCTCCATGTGGCCCGTCTGCCCTGTGCAGACCAACTCGTAGCTCGGGGCCTTGACGGTCCCGCCGGTGTAGCCCACCCTTGTGGAGACGACGCCCTTGTCGAGCAGCTTCCTGAAGGCTGATTCCGTGCCCCAGAAGCAGCCGGTGGCGAACGCGGCCTTCTGGAGTCTCCCCTCGGGAAGCGGGGCGAGCCTGAGCGCGACGCCGTTGATGCAGAAACGCTTGCCCGTCGGCTCCGGTCCGTCATCGAAGACGTGACCGAGGTGGGCGTCGCACCGAGCGCACATGACCTCGGTGCGGACCATGCCGTGGGCAGTGTCCGACTCGTACCTGACATTGAGTTCCGAGACGGGCGCCCAGAAACTCGGCCAGCCTGTGCCGGACTCGAACTTCCTGTCATACTTGAAGAGGTCCGTGCCGCATCCGACACACTGGTACATTCCTTCCTTCACCTCGCCGGCGGGGCACGTACCCGGCGGTTCGGTGCCTTTCATGCGAGTGACGCGGTACTGCTCCGGAGTGAGCAGCTTCATCCACTCGGACTCTGTCCTGCGGACCTTCCGCACGAACTCATCCTGATCGAGCGCGGCGTTGTAGATGCTGATGACTTCGTCGCCGCCGCCGGGATCGCGGGTCTTCTCGCCGCGAAAAGCGATCGCCCCAGCGAGGGCGATCAGCGGGACGGCTATCAATAACTTGTACATGGCGTGCTCCTCATATTCGGCTTGCGTACACTACTAGGGACGCGAAAGGGGGCTCACGCGTTCCCGGGTAGTGCGGCGGCGCTGAAACACGGCGAGCACACCCTCGCAGGTAGTATGAAGAGGGCAGACGTGAAGACGGCCCGAGAGGGCAGTTTCTCGGGCCGTCTTCCGCAATCACCACGCCAGGTCTGGATCGCACCCAAACGATCCCTTTGTGACATAGTACGATTGTATTTTACGTTAGGAGCCGTGACCGGTCAATAGTACTTCAGACGGGATTTCTCCGGCGCATCCCCGACTAAGGTCGGATATGCCGCAAAATTTCACTTGACAAGAAAGCTGTTCTACTATATATTTGTATCATGTCGAACAGAGACGAAGGGGCCCGGTTTTCCAGCAGCCATGCCAACGCGATGTCCGACCTGATCTCCGAAATACACTCGGAGAACTTCAGCATGGACAGCTGGCGAATCGTACTCAATCTCCTGGGACGAGCGGTGCCGTTCAAGAGCGCGGAGGTGCTCCGCTTGACCCCCGGAGAGCCTCCTGAGTGGTTCACCGCTCTGTCGGACGGGAGCGCCCTCGGGTCGCACGACGAAGACGCATCCGAGATTCTGTCGCTGGGAGAGCGCGCCGCAGCTCTCAAGCTTTCGGTCTGGCGGATCACCGATGCAGTCGCGGCCGACGAGTGGGAGCAGTCCGAACTCCGTCGGCGCATGACCGCCAGCGGAATCGGCGACGTCATCAACGTTACGTGCGACGTGTCGCCCCATGAAGTTACGCACGTGTCGCTGGCGAAAGCACAAGGAGGCGAGGAGTTCTCGACAGGCGACGCTTTCCTGCTCAGGCAGGTGCGGCATCACTACATGCAGGCTTCCCGGCAGCGAGCGTCTCGGCTCGACCTCACGACGGCGGCCGAGGTGTTCCGCCAGGTCATGCGCCCCGGCTTCACGTGCGGCCCTTCGGGCGAGATGATAGACCGCAACTCGGAGCTCAGGAGATTCATCAGCGAGAACTCGCTGAATGACGAAGAACTGGTACGTTCCCTCGAACAGACCGCCAGGCAGCTCATAGAGAGCGGCAGCAACTGGTGCCACATCGAAATGGGGGACGATCACGGGCGCTTGTCGGTCCACAGGCTGAGACTTCTCGGCACCACCGTCCGCTACGCCGCGGTGCTCGACTCGCACCAGTACTTCCGACGAGTTCTCCGCCACCGCATGCAGGACGCCGGGCTCTCGGCCCGCGAGGTCGAGATCTGCACCTTGCTGATCCAGGGCCTTTCCAACAAGGAGATCGGCCAGCGGGTTTTCATCTCGGGCTCTACGGTCAAGGACCATGTGACGAACATCATCGGCAAGTTCAGTGTCTCCGGGCGAAACGAAGTCCTAAACAAACTGCTCGGCTACGACGACGAATAGGTCCGGTTCGTCGCCTCGCCCTGACAGCGTGACCGGACCCGCTCGAAATAACCGCGCGCGGCGTGTATAATGCGAACAGAGCATCTCAGGAGGCACATACGCGCATGAACTCTCTCTCCACCCTGCTCCCACTGGCCGTCGCGGCGGCCCTGATCACGGCAATCCCGATTTTCGGTTCGGAGAGCCGCAGGCCACTAATCGTCGAGCCCGACGGACAGCCGGGCCTGCAGGTCATGTTCTGGCTCCAGAGTTCGCTGAGCCGAGTCTACCCGAAGTCCGACCCGGGATCTTCCGAGCCGTTGAGCATCGCTGCACCTCGAAACGGTCAGGTGTCGTTCCAAGCGTGTCTCAGGAACGAACGCCCCTGGGAGTTGAAGGCGACATGCACCGTGACCGGCGCGGACGACCTCCGGGTGCAGGTGCGGCGGGTCGGATACGTGCCGATGGCCCACGTCACGAGCAACACCCCCGCTTCGGAACTGGAGGGCGGCGACTTGATCCCGGGCTTCGTTCCGGACCCGCTGTTCCCGGAGAACTCCGGCACGGTTCAGCCTTACGAGAACTGCTCGTTCTGGATCACGGTCAAGGTCCCGGCAGATGCGAAGCCCGGCCCGCGAACCCTGCAAGTGCACTGGAGTTTCCACGACGGCTCGCAGAAAGCCGATTTGACCGCCGACCTGGCGGTGAGTGAGTTCGTAGTGAAACCGCGAAGGGACTTCCCCGTGATCCACTGGTGGAGGTCGGAGTGCCTGTGGGACTGGTACAAGACCGGCACCTACGAAGACCCGAAGACCTGGGAGATCACACGAAACTACCTGCGGAACATGGTCGAGCACGGGACCAACGTGATCTTCGTGCCGATGTTCTTCATGCGCAGGGAGACCTTCGAGCGTCCGGCGCAGCTCCTGAAGGTCACCGAGCCGGAGCCGGGGAAGTACGAGTTCGACTTCAGCGACGTGAGCAAGTTCCTGAAGCTGGCGAGGGAATGCGGGGCGGAATACTTCGAGTGGCCGCACTTCTGGATCTACTGGGGCGCGGAGAACCCGGTGCGGGTCTACAAGCGGGTGGACGGCAAGGCGGTGATGCTCTGGCCGCCCGACACCGACGGCCACGGGCCGCTGTTCCACGGATTCATGAGGCAGTTCCTGCCGGCGTTCCACGCCTTCCTGGAATCGGAAGGCGTGCTCGACAAGTCGTTCTTCCACGTGTCGGACGAGCCCGGGGAAGGCCAGCACATCGCGAACTACAGGAAGGCCAGGGCCTTTCTACGGGAGCACGCGCCGTGGATGAAGGGCAAGGTCATGGACGCGCTCAGCAGCATCGAATACGGGCGGGAGGGCCTGACGGACATCCCGATCCCGATCATCTCGGCCGCCCAGCCTTACATTGACGAGAAGATTCCGCATTGGGTCTACTTCTGCTGCGAGCCGAGGGGGGCCTACCTCCAGCGGCTGCTCGACACCCCGCTGCCGAAGGTCCGCATGTCCGGCTGGCTCTTCTACCGGCTGGGCGCGAAGGGATTCCTGCACTGGGGGTACAACTACTGGCATGCGATGGAGCAGGAGAAGCTGATAGACCCGTTTCAGACCGCGACGAACGAGTGGTATCCGGGCATCCCTCCCGGCGACCCGTTCGTGGTCTACCCCGGCCCCGACGGCAAGCCTCTCGATTCGATCAGGTGGGAGGTTTGGTCGGAATCGCTGCAGGACTACTCGATCCTGCAGACGGCGGGCATCAGGCCGGACGACCCGATGCTGAGTGACATCAAGAGCTACGCCGACTTCCCGAAGAGCGAGGAGTGGATTCAGGGCGCGATCGGGAGACTGCTGGCGAAGTGAGCCGCGTACGCGTCGGCGTCGAACTTCCTCTTGAGCCCGGACGCGGTCATCGAGCGCACGTTGCCGAAGAAGGCTCGTTCCGGCCACGGGCGGTCGTGCTTGCCGAAGCACCAGGCAACACCCGCAAATCCGTTCGGGTCGCGGCCGTCGAACTCGTACCTGTTGTTCAGATAGAGCGCGACCCGGAAGGCTTCCTCGGCCGAGTCGTGCCATTCGATGAGCCGCTTGCCCCAGTACATACGCATATACCCGTGCATCTTGCCGGTCAGGACCATCTGCCTCTGGGCGGCGTTCCAGTACGGATCGTCCGTCCGCCCACCCTCCAGTTCGGCGGAGGAATAGACCTCCTCGCGAGCATCCCGCTCATGAGCGCGGAGGGTTTCCCTCGCCCAGGCAGGCAGGCCGTCCCACGAGTCATAGGCCGGGTTGTATAGGACGAAGTTGACCGCGAGTTCCCGGCGGACGATCAGTTGCTCGAGGTAAGCATCGGTGCCGGGTGAATCCGAGTCGAGTACGCGGAGGGCAACCTCGAGCGGGGATACCTGCCCGAAGTGGAGGTACGGGCTCAGGCGGGACTGGTAATCCACGGTGGGATCGTTCCGCTTCTGATCGTACCCGTCGAGCCGCTCGTTGACGAACTCTTCCAGCAGCCGGCGAGCCTCGGACGCCCCACCCTTCAGCCCTTCGACCGGAAGCACGCTTCTGTCCAGCGTCATCGCCTCGACCAAGGCGTCCGGGTTCGAGGCGTCGAGCGACTCGATGTCAACCGCGAGCGAAGACACCTCGGGCGCGGAGGTCGAGAGGGGAACGAGGTAGTCGGGGATGGACTTGCCGATGTTCCGCCGGAAGTCCGCCGCCGCGAAGGCCTCTTTGCCGGAAGCAGTCTCCGCGGGCACGATCACATCCGATTCGACCTGGATCACGGGACAGGCGACTCGATCGGCTGCATAGGCCCTCCATGCCCTCTGGATGCGGGTGTAGCCCCGGTCGGCGACGAGCAGGGCGGCGTCGCGGGAGAGCTCGACCGCGCCCACCTCGGGGGACTGCCTTCGGAGAACGAAGGCGATCCCGCGATCGGCAAGAGCCCTGGCAACCTCTTTCAGTCCTTGGAGCATGAAGGAGTAGTGCCTGAGGTTTGCCTCGGGATAGCTCTTCGCGAGGCCGAAGAAGACGAGCAGGGGCAGGCGGAGATCGTTGGCGGCGCGGACGGCGTACTCCAGAGCGTGGTTGCACTCGACGCGCTGGGACGCCTGCATCCAATAGAGGACGTAACGGCTGTCCGAGGCCGGCTTGTCGCTGAGCACCTGTACGCGAGTGTCGTGGATCACGATCCGACCCCCATGCCGCGATCAAAGACAAGGATGGAGACCTGGTCAGTCACTCGCTACCCACCCCTTATTCAGGGCCAGAGCCTTGTCCGATGCTGTCTCCAAATCGGTCTCATCGGGAACGGTCGAAGTGATGGAGGAAGTGGCTGCCGACCCAGGGTTCGAACCTGGAACCTCATGATCCAGAGTCACGCGCTCTGCCAATTGAGCTAGTCGGCAGCATCAAAGATATTGTAGCGTGTGCGGCGCGGGTTGTCAATGCCCGGCTGGCACTGATTATCCCCGTCGGCGGGAGAGCGCCCAAGACTCGAGGCTGTTTGCGCAGGCCCGAACCTCAATGAGGGCCTGCAAACCGGCCTTCCCCGAAATGCATCTTTGCGGAAGCACATTTCACGCTCCGCATTCGCGCCATCACGCCAAACCTTATATGGCGCAAAGCATTCCTGGTTCAAAGCGAAGGTTCGGCTCCGGCGTATCGACGACGACCGCTCAAGGCTTCCGCTCGATCATCGCCCTCTGCAGGTTCGCCCAGGTATCGCGGAGGGTGACTGTGCGGTTGAAGACCGGCTTCTCCGGAGCGGAGTCCCTGTCCACGCAGAAATATCCCTGGCGCTCGAACTGATAGGTCGTGCCGGGCGCCGAGCCGACGACGCTCGGCTCTACGCGGCAGGTGGACACGAGCAGAGAGTCCGGGTTCAGGTTGGAGAACCAGTCCTTGCCCTCTTCGACCTCGTCGGGATCGGGCTTCACGAACAGATGGTCGTAGAGCCGCGCCTCCGCAGCGACCGACTGATCCGCGGCGACCCAGTGAAGCGTGGCTTTCACCTTCCGGCCGTCCGGGGCGTCCCCGCCGCGCGTCGCGGGATCGTAGGTGCAGTGCAGCTCCACCACCCGACCGCTCGCATCCTTGACCACATCCGTGCACGTAATGAAGTAGGCGTTCCGGAGGCGGACCTCCCGGCCTGGCGCGAGGCGGAAGTACTTCGGCGGCGGCTCCTCGCGGAAGTCGTCCTGCTCGATGTACAACTCGCGGGCGAACGGGACCTTGCGGGTGCCGGCGCCGGAATCCTCCGGATTGTTGACGACGTCGAGTTCCTCGACCTGCCCTTCGGGGTAGTTCGTCAGGACGACCTTGAGCGGGTTCATGACCGCCATCCGACGCTCGGCGCGCCTGTTGAGATCCACGCGCACGCAGTCCTCCAGAACGGCGACGTCCACAACGCTGTCCACCTTCGCGACGCCGATGCGGTTGCAGAAGTCCTTGATCGCCTCGGGAGTGTACCCGCGGCGCCTGAGGCCCGCGAGGGTCGGAAGGCGAGGGTCGTCGTAACCGTCGAGATACCCGCCCTCGACCAGTTCGATGAACCGCCGCTTGCTCATCACGGTGTAGGTCATGTTCAGGCGCGCGAACTCGATCTGGCGCGGGTGGTAGATGCCCAACTCATCCAGGAACCAGTCGTATAAGGGACGGTGAATCTCGTACTCGAGCGAGCAGAGCGAGTGCGTGATGCCCTCGATCGAGTCCTGAAGGGGATGCGCAAAGTCGTACATCGGGTAGATGCACCACTTGTCTCCTTGGCGGTGGTGCTCCACGTGCCTGATGCGGTACATGACGGGGTCCCGCATGAGGATGTTCGGTGAGGCCATGTCTATCTTCGCGCGGAGAGTACGCGTGCCATCCGGGAACTCACCCGCCTTCATACGCCGGAACAGGTCGAGATTCTCCTCTACGCTGCGGTTGCGATACGGGCTCTCCCTGCCGGGCTGGGTGAGCGTGCCGCGCGAATCGTTGACCTCGTCCTGGGACAGATCGCAGACGTATGCCTTGCCCTTGCGTATGAGATCGAGCGCCCATTCGTAGGTCTGCTCGAAGTAATCCGAACCGAAGAAGAGCCGATCCTGCCAATCGGCGCCGACCCAGCGCACATCCTCGATGATAGCGTCAACGAACTCCTGCTCCTCTTTCGTCGGATTCGTGTCGTCGAAGCGCAGGTTGAAGAGGCCGCCGAAGTCCTGAGCTATGCCGTAGTCAATCCAGAGGGCTTTGGCGTGGCCGATGTGCAGGTATGCGTTCGGCTCCGGCGGGAAGCGCGTATGAACGCGGTCGAACCGCCCGCTCGCGAGATCCTCTTTGACGAAATCGCGGATGAAGTCGGAAGATTCCGGGGCGGTGTCGGCGCAGGCGTCTATTGAATCGCTCATGCTCGGATAACCTCTTTCAGCTTCGGGTGGTTTCATTGTGCCACACGAGGCCGGGCGAGGTCAAGCATCGCTCCACAGCAGGCTCACGAGAGGACGAAGACGGCGACGTAGTAGTAGAAGAGAGGCGCGGCGAAAAGCAGGCTGTCGAACCGATCGAGGATGCCGCCGTGCCCGGGGAGCACCGTGCCGAAGTCCTTGATGCCGAGGTCGCGCTTCATAGACGACTCGGCGAGGTCGCCGACGACCGCCACAAGCGAGACACCCGCACCGATGAGCACGGTCCGCCACCAGGGCCAGCCGACCACCCCGCCCATCAGCGCGCTCATCAGGATCGAGAAGAACATGCCCGCCGCGAAGCCCTCCCAGCTCTTGCCGGGACTCAGCACCGGCGCGAGCTTGTGCCGCCCGAACTTCCTGCCGACGAAGTAGCCCCCCGTATCGGAAGCCCAGGCCGTGAAGACTACGTAGAGCACCAGCCATGCCCCGAGAGGAAGATCGCGCTGAACCCAGCCCATCGTGCTCACATGCACCTGCCCGTCAAGGCTTCGGAGGGCGATGAGGTAGCTGAACAACCAGCCGACGTAGACCGCCCCAAGGAAGGTCGCACCGAGATTCTTGATCGGGGCGCGGTCGCGGCGTATGAGCTCGACGGAGAGGCTCGTTATCACGAGCATGGTGAGGACCGCCGGCAGCTCGAAATCGAGCGACTTCAGACCCTGACGCGCGGCAAACAGGAAGAGGAAGGCGCAGACGAGGCCAAGCCATATCTGCGGGCGCGCGCCGGTCCGCCTGATGCCCTCGTAGAACTCCAGCAGGCCGATGATCGAGATAGCTCCGACGCCAAGGATGAACGGAAGTCCGCGTTCCGTAAAGACGAGTAGAACCAGAAGGGGTATGCCGACTATGCCACTGACGATTCTCAGGATCATTCAGCCAACCTTGTCCTCCGCGCGAAGGAGCCGAGGGTCACGGGACGATGACTTCGAGGTCGCCCATGTACGGCCGAAGAGCCTCGGGGACGACGACCGAGCCGTCCTCCTGCTGGTAGTTCTCCATGACCGCGATGACCGTCCTCGGCAGGGCGACTCCCGATCCATTGAGCGTGTGGACGAACTCGGGCTTGGCGCCGGCTTCGGGGCGGAACCGCGCGTTCATACGCCGAGCCTGGAAGTCGGTGCAGTTGCTGCAGGACGACACCTCGAGCCACTGCTCGACGCCCGGGGCCCATGCCTCGAGATCGTAGGTCTTCGCCGCGCTGAATCCCATGTCGCCGGTGCAGAGGAGCTTGACGCGGTACGGGAGCCCGAGCGCCTGCAGGACGTCCTCGGCGTTGCTCGTCAACTTCTCGTGCTCGTCCCACGAAGTCTCCGGGCGGCAGATCTTGACCATCTCGACCTTGTCGAACTGATGTACTCGGAGCAGGCCGCGAGTATCCTTCCCGGCTGCGCCGGCTTCACGGCGGAAACACGGGCTGTAGGCGGTCATATACATAGGAAGCGCGTCGGCGTCGAGGATCTCGCCCTGGAAGATATTGGTAATCGTGACCTCGGAGGTCGGGATCAGGAAAAGGTCGTCCTCAGGCATGCGGTACATGTCGAACTCGAACTTGGGGAGCTGGCCGGTACCGGTCATCGTCGGCCGGTTCGCGACAAACGGCGTGAAGACCTCGCGATAGCCGTGCTTGGCGACGTGCAGGTCGAGCATGAAGTTGATCAGCGCGCGCTCGAGCCTTGCGCCCCAGCCGGTGTAGAGGATGAACCCGCTTCCCGCAAGCCTCGCGCCGCGCTCGAAGTCGACCATGCCAAGCCTGCCGGCGAGATCCCAGTGCGGGACCGGTGCGAAGTCGAACTTCCGAGGCTCGCCCCAGTTGCGGATGATCGGGTTGTCGGCGTCGTCACGACCGATCGGCACGCTGTCGTGCGGCGGGTTCGGGATCACCATCGCGACGGCTTCGACCCGCTCGTCCAGTTCCCTGACCTGCCCGTCGAGTCCCTTGATGCGGTCGGAGACTTCGCGCATGCGGGCGATCTCGGCGGAGGCATCGCGGCTCTCGCGCTTCATCTTGCTGATCTCTTCAGACACCGTGTTCCGGAGCGCCTTGAGCGCCTCCGCCTCGGCGAGGAACTTGCGCCGGTCCTCGTCAGCCGCAAGGAAATCGTCCAGGACGGCCTCGTCGCTGTTCCTGTTCTTGAGGCTCTGCCTTACCAGGTCGGGATTCGCTCGGATGGTTTTCGGGTCGAGCATGGCTTTGTTCCCTGTGCAAACGCCCCATGGATCCGATGGGACCAATAGGACGGATGGGGCTCAGCTGCGGATTATGTGCAGCAGCTCCTCTGTTCGAGCTTCGAGCGCCTCGGCGGTTTTCGCCTCGACGTTCAGGCGCAGAAGCGGCTCGGTCTGGCTCGGGCGGACGTTGAACCACCAGTCGTCGAACTCGACCGTCAGTCCGTCCAGTTCGAACTGGTGGCCGGCCTTGTAGATTTCCTTGATCTCCGCGAGCTTCGCGTTCACATCCTTCACAGTCGAGTTGATCTCGGGACTGTGGTGATATCGCAACATCGGCGCGACGAGTTCGGACAGCGGCTGCTTCTCAGCGACGAGAAGCTGGATGATCTTGAGCATCGCCAGGTCGCCGTTGTCAGTGATGTAGAAGTTCGAGAAATAGTAGTGGCTCGACAGCTCGCCGCCGAAGTACGCGCCGATCTCGCGCATGTACCGCTTGATGAGACCGTGGCCGACCTTGTATATGACCGGCTCGCCCCCGGCGGCCTTGATCTCTTCCTTGACCGCCCAACTGCTCCGAAGGTCGTAGATGATCTTCGCGCCGGGCTTCTCCTTGAGCATCTCCTTCGCGATGAGAGCGGTTATCATGTCGCCGGGGACGGTGTTGCCCTTTTCGTCCACGAAACCGACACGGTCGCCGTCGCCGTCGTACGCGACACCGAGGTGCGCCCCCTCCGCGATGACTCTCGCCTTGAGCGCGTCGAGGGTCTCATCCTTGATCGGGTTCGCCTCGTGGTTCGGGAACGTGCCGTCAACCTCCCAGTACAGAGGGAAGACGGTGCAGTTCGCCTTTGCGAGCAGGTGCGGGAGGATCATTCCGCCCATGCCGTTCGCGGCGTCAATGACGATCTTCAGGTCTCCGAAGTCCTTGACACCGCTGGTCTTCAGCGCCGCGTCTATGTAGCCCTCGAGCGGCGATACCTCGCCCCGGAACTCGCCCTTCTTCCCGGAGGCCTCAAACACGCCCGCGTTCGAGACGCCGTAAAGTTCCTCGTTGCTCACGAACGCGATGCTGGGTATGGCCTCGGGGCCGGTCATCTTGAAGCCGTTATAGCCCTCCGGATTGTGGGAAGCGGTGATCATGATACCCGCGTCGCCCTCGAGGGCGTTGACCGCGTAGTAGAACATCGGGGTGCTCGTCACGCCGATGTGGACGACGCCGCAGCCCTGCTCGATCAGGCCGCGCGTGACTGCGTCCACAATGCTCGGGCCGCTGGTGCGCATGTCGCGCCCGACGACAACGAGTTTGGGCTTGACCTTCTGGGCGTATGCCCGCGCGATCCGGTACGCGATGTCCTCGTCGAACTGATCGGGGTACGTCCCGCGGATGTCGTATGCCTTGAAGATGGTCGGGTCTATCTGCTTCACGGTCTAAGCCTCCTTGACAGCGCCGCACAAACACCCGCATTATAGTGATGCGCGCGCCGGGGTGTCAAGACGAGGCGCGCGGTACTGAGGATGTCAGGAGGCCTGATTCGATGATGCGCGTTCTACTAGCTGTCGCTCTGGTGCTGTGCATACCCCACTTGCCCGCGGATGCCGCAGTCGTTCTCGTGTCCGACGCAAAGCCGGCAGCTGTGATCTGCATCGCCCCCGAGTCGCCGGAACAGGTTCGGACGGCGGCCGAAGAGATAGCCGCCTACGTGGAGAAGATGTCCGGCGCGAGGCTGGAAATACGCTTGACGGACTCCTCGCCACGGGATCAGGCCGCGATCCTGGTCGGAGAGCTTGCGGTTAAGTCCGGCCTCAAGCCCGGAGGGCCTACCCCGTCGAGAGAAGCCTACGCGATACGCACCATCGGCAGACGAGTCCTCATAGGCGGGGAATCGCCGATCGCAACGCTTTTCGCCGCCTACCACTTTCTGGAAACACTCGGATGCCGATGGTTCATGGAAGGCGACCTCGGGGAGGTGGTCCCGAGCGCGTCAACGGTCAAGACAGGCAATCGGAACATCAGGGAGCAGCCGGACTTCGACAACCGCAGGATGTGGGGCTCCGAATGGACCCGCGAGTCCAGATGGAAGATCGCAAACCGTTGCGGCGGGCTGGAGTTCGCGGTAGGTCATGCATGGGCCGGACTCGTCCCCGAAGAGTCGTACTTCGCCGAGCATCCGGAGTATTACTCGCTCATAGACGGGGAGCGACGTCCTCGCCAACTGTGCACGTCGAACCCCGCGGTGGCTGAGATCGCCGCGAACACCGTCCTCGAAAGGTTCAGGGGCACGGCATCTCGGGCGGGCGCATCGCTCAGCCCAAACGACGGAGGCGGGTTCTGCACCTGCGAGGAATGCCGGAAGCTGGACGTGCCGGACTACATCGAGCCTTCGAGCGGGGCGGTGTGCCTCTCGGACCGGGTGCAGGTGTTCTACAACGATGTGGCGCGGATGGTGGCAAAGGAGTTTCCCGACCGGATACTGAGCTTCTACGCCTACGCCAACTACACGCTCCCTCCGAAACGGGAGCGGAAGCTCGAGCCGAACCTGATGGTCTGGGTCGCCCCGATACGGCACTGCCGCATTCACGGCATCGGCTCGCCGATCTGCGAATCGCGCGCGAGGCTGGGCAAGCTGATCGAGGAGTGGAGCGAGATCGCGCCCCGGATCGGCTACAGAACCTACAACTTCAACCTTGCCGAGTGCATCGCGCCCTACTCGAAACTCACGTCGTTGAAGCTGGAAGTGCCGTTCCTCAAGGCGCACAAGTGCACGGGCATTGACAACGAGACCCTCTACTCGCCGGCCATCAACGGCCCGCATATCTACCTCAGCGCTCGACTTGCGTGGGACGCGGACGCGGACGTGGATGCCGTGATGCGGGACTACTACGACAAGTTCTTCGGGAAGGCTGCAGGGCCTGTCGAGAGATACTGGGAGCGGGTTGACCGGGCCTACAGCGAGACCGAGGCGCACGAAGGGGGGTTCTACTGCCTGCCGAGGATCTTCACCCCCGAGTTGCTTGCGGACTGCGACGGGGACCTCTCCGAGGCGGAGAGAGCCGCGAAAGAGGATTCGACCGCCGTCCAAGAACGAGTAAACATGTTCCGCCGCGGTTTTGAGAGCGTGCGCCTCTTCATGAGGATGAACCGCGACTTCAACGCGGCGGACTTCGCGAGAGCGGGCGAGGTCTACGACGAGCTGTTCGCGCACGCGGAATCCATGGTGGCCGACAAGATTCTGAACCGGTACGGCGTCGAATACCTGCGCCGCTTCATCGGCCCGAAGGTATCAGGGGGCAGAAAGACGTGCACGGAGGGCAACCGGATCGAGGTGAAGTTGCCGGACGAATGGCTCTTCCTGTACGATCCCGATGACGAGGGCGAGTCCGAGGGCTTCTGGAAATCCGGGGCGGACCTGGGATCGTGGCGGAGGGTGAAGACTTTCTCGGCCACCCTGGAGGAACAGGGCATCCCGGCGCCGAGCGGCATCATGTGGTACGCCGCCGATTTCGACGCGCCCGCGGACATTTCCGGGAAGGATCTGCGGCTGTGGATGTCGGATGTGCACGGGGTGTCGAGGGTCTGGGTCAACGGCACCCTCGCGGGCGAGGGCCAGAGGCCCGGATCACCGTTCGAGGTGGCGGCAGGCGGCCTCATCCGACCGGGAGAACGCAACACCATGGTGATTCGAGTGGACCACAGGCAGCTCGTCGAGCTCTCGGTAGCGGGCATCGTCGGGCCGGGGGTGATCTACTCGTCCGCAGGCGGCGGCTAGACGCTTCGAGGGACTATGACGAAAGACATTCAGCACAAAATTCGGAACTTCTGCATCATCGCTCACATAGACCACGGCAAGTCAACACTCGCAGACAGAATACTCGAGGTCACCGGCGCAATCGAACAGCGTGACATGCAGGAGCAAGTGCTCGACAGCATGGATCTCGAGCGGGAGCGCGGTATTACGATCAAGATGGCTTCGGTGCGGCTCGACTACACCGCGCGCGACGGCAACGAGTACGTTCTGAACCTGATTGACACACCCGGCCACGTGGACTTCTCCTACGAGGTCTCCCGTAGTCTCGCCGCGTGCGAGGGAGCGCTGCTCGTCGTGGATGCAGTACAGGGAGTTGAGGCCCAGACGCTCGCGAACGTCAACCTGGCGACGGCCGGAAACCTGGCGATCATCCCGGTGATCAACAAGATCGACCTGCCGATGGCAGACACCGAGCGGGTCGTCGAGGAGATCGAGGAGGTCCTCGGGATCGAGGCGCATGATGCGATCCATGCGAGCGCGCGGGCCGGGACCGGCGTGAACGAAGTGCTGGAGGCGGTGGTGAGCCGCATCCCCGCGCCTTCCGGCGACTCCAACGCGCCACTCCGAGCGTTGATCTACGACTCGCACTACGACCAGTACCAGGGAGTAGTAGCCTACATCCGAGTCATGGACGGCGAGATCAGGCCCGGCGGACGGATCAAGATGATGTCAAACGGCAAGGTATTCGAGGTATCGGGCGTCGGCGTGTTCAAGCCGGGCATGACGTCGGTGAAGGCGCTGCGCGCGGGCGAGGTCGGTTACGTTATGGCGGCGATCAAGGAAGTCGCCGACAGCCGCGTTGGCGATACGATCACATCCGCCGAGAACCCGGCTACCGAGCCGCTACCGGGCTACAAGTACCCGAAGCCGATGGTCTACTGCGGGCTCTACCCGATAGACAGCAACGAGTACCCCGACCTCCGCGATGCACTCGCCAAGATGCAGTTGAACGACTCCGCGCTCGTCTACGAGCCCGAGTCATCGGCGGCCCTCGGATTCGGTTTTCGCTGCGGGTTCCTCGGCCTGCTGCACATGGAAATACTCCAGGAGCGGCTCGAACGCGAGGCCGGCATCCCGTTGATCGCGACGGCGCCGAGTGTAGTGTACCGCGTGACGAAGACCGACGGCAGCGTGATCGAGGTAGACAACCCGTCGAACCTGCCGAACGCGAACCTGATCGAGACGATCGAGGAACCGTATGTCGACGCGACGGTCATCGTCCCGGCGGAATACCTCGGCAGCGTGATGGAACTCGCTCAGGACAGGCGGGGAACCTTCGTCCACATGGAATACGCAGGAACCAGCCGCGTGTTCGTCCACTACAAGCTCCCGATGTCCGAGATCCTGATGGACTTCTTCGACCAGCTCAAGAGCCGGACGAAGGGCTACGCATCATTTGACTACGAGTTCTGCGGCTATCAGGAATCGAGGCTTGTCAAACTCGACATTCTACTTAACGGCTCATCGGTGGACGCGCTGTCGTTCATCACGCACCGAGAACGGGCATATCCGCGCGGGAAGCTGCTCGTGGAGCGGCTGAAGAGCATCCTTCCGAGGCAGCAGTACGAGGTGCGCATCCAGGCGGCGATCGGGAACAAGGTGATCGCGGCGGAGAGCATCAGCGCGCTTCGAAAGAACGTGACGGCCAAGTGCTACGGCGGAGACATCACCCGAAAGCGGAAGCTTCTCGAGAAGCAGAAAGAAGGCAAGAAACGGATGAAACAGATCGGCCACATCGAGGTCCCGCAGGAGGCATTCCTGAGCGTGCTGAAGATCGGTGACTAACCGCCGGTGGACGCGGATGCACGCAGATCACGGGTGTTTGGAACCGGCAGCCGCGAGTGCGCCGGTGAGTGACAGCATTTATCGCAGGCGGCGGCACGTGGCGACCGCGCCTCTCACTTCGCCGCAGGTCGAGACAGGCCTCCAACCAGCCTCTGAAGGCCGGGGGCCTACCAGTCCGTGTCGGTCCAGGGCGCGTCTGTCCTGCTCGGCCAGAGCGGCTTGACGTTCTTCGCGTTCCACTTGTCCCAGGCCGCCAGGAGTTCGCTGACCTTGTCGGCATCTTCACTCGCAAGGTCGTTCTTCTCGCCGGGATCGTTCGCCAGGTTGTGCAGCCTCATGCCGTGCTCCTCGTGCCGGGAGAGCTTCCATTCGCCCTTGCGAACCGCAGACTGCTTGTCGAAGAGCCAACACAGCGACTCATGCGGAGCGCCTGGATCATCACCCTTCAGGTACGGAAGGAGATTCACGCCGTCGAGGTTGTCGGCGACCTTGCCTCCCGATGCGGCGACCGCGGTCGGCAGGATGTCGAGCGAAATCACAGGCTTGGAGTATGTCTTGCCGGCGGGGATCTTGCCCTTCCACTGCATCATGAACGGCACGCGGATGCCGCCCTCGTGGACCTGCGTCTTGAAGCCCTTGAACGGGTCATTGCGCGACGTGTTGCCCGGAGTCGGGCCGCCGTTGTCCGACATGTAGATGATGAGCGTATCGTCTTCCAGCTGCTCCTCACGGACCTTTGCCAGGACATCGCCGACGACGTTATCCATAGCCAACTGCATCTTCGCGAACGTACGCCGCCTTTCGTCCTTGATCTCGGGGAATGCCTTGTCGTCCCTTGGAGCCGCCTGTAGCGGGCTGTGAGGCGCGTTGAACGCCAGGTAGAGGAAGAACGGCTTCTCCTTGTTCTTCTCGATGAACGACACCGCCTCCCGCCCGAACGCATAGGTGAGGTAGAGCTTCTCGTCCACGGGCTTGCCGTTCCGCTGGACCGCGTTGAACGACCCGCTCTCGGGCTGCAGGTAGTTGTGGGCGCCCCCGATGAAGCCGAAAAACTCGTCGAACCCGCGCTTGTTCGGGTGGAACGGTTCGTTGTCGCCGAGATGCCACTTGCCGATTGCGCCGGTCGCGTATCCCTCGGCCTTCATGTATTGTGCGAACGTCTTCTGGTCGAGTGGAAGCCCCCAGTTCGTCCGGTCCAGATCGCTGGGCGGATTGTGGTAGAAGCCGAACCGCTGCTGGTAGCGGCCGGTCAGGAGTCCGGCGCGCATCGGGCTGCATACCGGGCAACTCGTGTAGCCGTCCGTGAAGCGGACGCCGTTCTTGGCGATCGAGTCTATGTTCGGCGTGGGGCTGTCCTTGCATCCGTGGACGCTCACATCCGCGAAACCCTGGTCATCGGCGAGAATGACGATCACGTTCGGCTTGATGTAGTCGGCAGCGAAGAGATCCGGCAGCGGAAGAGCCGTCGCGGCGGCGCTCATCCCTGCGAACCGGATGAAGTCGCGTCTGGTGTAGGTGTTGGTCATGTGCTCACTCCTGCGAGAACAACGAGATAAATGGGCGCTATGGGCCGCGAAATTCTACTGCGCCTTGAGCTTCCTGCGGCCGTCCAGCCACTTGGGCGGGATGTTCTTCGTGTCCCAGTCTTTATAGGCGGCCTTCAGCTGTTTCAGCTTGTCAGGGTTGGCAGCCGACAGGTCTGTCGTCTCGCCGATATCATCGGCGAGGTTAAAGAGCAGTTCCTTGCCGTCGCCGTTCTGGACGAGCTTCCAGTCGCCGACACGCGCGCCGTACTTGTCGATCCAGCGCCAGAAGAGCCTGTCGTGCGGGACGCCCTTCTTCTCGCCCTTCAGGAACGGAAGGATGTTCACTCCGTCTACGTTCGCGCCGGGCTTCCCACCGGCGACCGTCACGGCCGTCGGAAGAACATCGAGCGAGATCACCGGCTTGTCGTAGGTCTTCCCTGCGGGGAGTTTGCCCTTCCACTGGACGATGAACGGGATGCGTACTCCGCCTTCGAAGGTGTCGCCCTTAAAGCCGCTGAGCGGCGCATTGGGTGCGAAACCCGCCAGTCGGTAACCGCCGTTGTCGCCCAGGAAGAAGATCAGCGTGTCCTTTTCGAGCCCGGCCTCGCGCACCTTGGCCAGCACCCTGCCGATCTGCTCGTCCATCGCCGTCAGCATCGCCGCGTACTTGCGCTTGTCGGGATTCTTGAACTGGGTGAACTCGTCCTCATATCTCTTGGCCGCCTGCAGCGGAGCGTGCACGGCGTTGAATGCCAAGTACAGGAAGAAAGGTTTCTCCTTGTGCCGATCGATGAATGAGATCGCCTCGCGCCCGAAGGCGTCGGTCAGGTACTCCTTCTCGTCAACCTCCTCGGTGCCGCGCAGGATCGGCTCGGCAGTTCCGACGCCCGGGTTCGTATACGAGTGTGCGCCGGTAAGGAACCCGAAGAACTCGTCGAACCCGCGTTTGGTCGGATTGCACTCCGGCTTGTGGCCGAGATGCCACTTCCCGACCATGCCGGTCGCGTAGCCCTGGGCCTTCATGTAGTCGGCCGTCGTCTTCTCGTCGAGCGGCAGTCCGAAGTTCGGGGCACAGACATTCGGCGGCCCGGGGTTGTCCTCATGCCCAAAGCACTGCTGATATCGACCGGTATTGAGGCCGGCCCGTGTCGGACTGCACACGGGGCAGGTGACGTACCCGTTGGTGCATCGGACACCTTTCTTGGCGATGGAATCGATGTTCGGCGTGGGGATGTCCCTGCACCCCTGGCAGCCTATCGCGCCGTAGCCGTGGTCATCGGACAAGATGACGATCACGTTCGGCTTGCGCCGATCGGCGGCGAAGAGACCGGGCACGGGCACGGACATCGCGGCTGCGCCCATCCCGGCAAGCGCGATGAACTCCCTCCTGCTCATTCTACCGTTCATCATGTCTCAGGTCCTCCACTCTCACAGTATATCACCAACCAATGCCGCCGTGTCTACATCCCCGCATCGGACCGTCGAGCCACGATTCGCGTCCGATAGTAGTCCAGGATCACCGCGAGGACTATGACCACTCCGGTGATCATCCGCTTCGTGGCCTCCTCGGTACCCATCTGTGCGAGACCGCTGCCGAGCAGGGCGATGATCACGACGCCGAAGAACGAGTTTACTACCGACCCGCGACCGCCCATCAGGCTCGTCCCGCCGATGACGACGGCCGCGATCGCCTCCAGTTCGAACCCGCTGCCGGCGTTCGGATTCGCAGACGCCATCCGCGCGGTGATGACGACCGCTGCCAGCGCGCAGAGCAGGCCGGACAGCGCATAGACCGCGACCTTGGCCTTCCCAGTGTTGATACCGGAGAGGTAGGCCGTCTGCTCGTTCGATCCTAGCGCCACGATGTGCCTTCCGAACGCACTCTTGTTGAGCAGAAGCTGTCCGAATGCCACCGCAACGACCGCCATGATGAAGAGCGAAGAGAGATTGCCGACTCCCATTGACGACATGCCGCCGATCTTGTTGCCGAGGTATATCGTGCGGGACTCAGTCAGCAGGAAGGTCGCGCCTCTCGCGGCCTCCAGCATGCCAAGCGTGACGATAAACGGCGGCAGTGACCATCGCACGATCACCAGCCCGTTGATCAGCCCGCAGAGCGACCCGACCGCCAGGCACGCAGGGATCGAGATCACCAGTGGCAGGCCGAACTTGTCGAGGCATAGACCGAGCAGCGCTCCCGACAGGCCGACTACCGACCCGACGGAGAGGTCAATCCCCCCGGTGATGAGCACCAGCGTCATGCCGACCGCGATGAGTATCGCCGCCGGAATCTGGTTCGCGATCGCGAGGAAATTGGTCGGCGTCAGGAAGTTGTCGCACTCTACACCGAAGAAGGCTATGAGCGCGATCAGCACCGCGCCCATACCGATGACATCGGTCAGCCATTTGATGTTGTGCCTGTCTTTGTTCATAGGTCCTATGCGTTCCACGGGACCGATGCTACTTCAGAGACTCCGCGCTGACCAGATCGACGGGGGTCTCCTTGTCCCGAGGCGCCGCCTTCCTGTCGATCATCTCCAGCGCGTACTCGATACCGAACACCGCGAGCTGGTCTGCATGCTGGTCTGCCGTCGCCAGAATCTTGCCTTCCTTGAGCAACTGCTGAACCGCGCTGATGTTGTCGTAACCGACGACCAGGATCTTGCCTGACTTGCCGGACTCCTCGACCGCCTTGACCGCCCCGATCGCCATGCTGTCGTTCGCACAGAGTAGCGCCTTGACCTCGGGGTTGGCGGTGATGATGTCGCGGGCGATCCGGTTGGCTCTATCAGTTTCCCAGTAGCCGCTCTGTGACGCCGCGATCTCGATCTCTGCAGCCTTCATCGCATCCTCGAAGCCGAGCTTTCGCTGCTCGCCGTTGAACGCATTCGGCGCGCCCTCCAGGATCGCGACCTTGTCGCCCGCCTTGAGGTGCTTCGCCAGCTCATCGCCGACGAGCTCTGCGCCCTTGCGGTTGTCCGGGCCCACGAACGGCGCGGTGAGTCCCGCTTCCTTGAGGGCATCCGAGTCGAACTTGTTGTCAATGTTCACGACGATGATCCCGGAGTCGGACGCCTTCTTGCAGACGGCAACCAACGCCTTGGAATCGGCAGGCGCGATGATGACGGCATCGACTCCCTGGGCGATCATCTGCTCCACTAGTTCGACCTGCTTGTTGACGTCCAGTTCGTCCTTTATGCCATTGACGATCAGATCGTACTTCGACGCGTGGGCCTTCTGGTGCGCCTGAGCCCCATCGGCCATCGTCTTGAAGAACTCGTTGGCGAGCGATTTCATCACGAGGGCTATCTTCGGCTTGCCCGAGGACTGCGGGGGAGACTGCCTGGAGCATCCCGAAGCCAGCATCACGGCCAGTGCGAACAAGATAACCAAAGCGTACCTGATTGTCCTCATGCTTCTTGTTCCTCCATCTCATTTGTTGACAAGCAGAGCCTCCGGGGAAGGCGCGAGCAGGGGCGGGATGCCGCGCAGGTCAATCGAGTGGTCTTCCCACGCCATCGCGGATGGCTTCGCAAGGCGGAGCATCCAGATCTCGCCTCTGCTCGCGGCCGGGAGCGCCACTTCGAACTGGTGCGTCTGGACGGCGTTGTCCACTTCCTGCACGACCCGACCGTCGGGGTTGATGAGCACTGCCCGGATCGCCTCACCGGTCCCTTCGCCGCAGACGCGGACACCGAACTCCCGGACGCCCGCCGGCACCCGAAAGAAGTAGTCGCCCGCAGAGTATATCAGGCGAACCGGTCGGCCCTCGCCAACGATGTTGACTGGATGCGAACTGGCGACGACCCGAACGGAGTTCCCGCCCGGATCGGCGACTACTCTGTAGACGCCGGTCTCCGGCGCTGTGAACGAAACCTCACACTCGCCCCGGAAAGGGACGGCGGGAGCATCGATCGAGACGCTGGAAGGATCGGTGATACGGACCTGTATGGCGCTGCCGGCCAGTTTGCCGACCGCATCATGCGCAAGTCTGATGCTTACGGCGTCGCCTTCTCTGGCATAGAGCACGAGGCGGCCCTCACGCCTCATCCGCGCGAAACCGAAGGCATACGCGTCCGGGTCGGCGTCGAGTATTTGCGGCTTCAGGGACAGGCCTTCGAGGCTCAGACGCGGAATCTGCTTGATGGCGGAGGCAGGAATCCACTCGATCAGCTTCTCAGGCGTGAGCTCGATAGTCTGCCGCTTGCCGCCGCGCTGGAGGTTGATGACGCCGGTCACGGCCCGCACGGGAATGCCGCCTCCCCCGTCAGCGTAACCGATCGGGTTGCGCAGTACGGGGTCGCTGAGCAGAAGGTTGTCGAACTCGACGCCGCCGATCGGCTCACTCGCATCCTGGCGGCTCTGGAAGAGTATGGGCGCAACCGTCGGTTTCTCGACGGCGGGGTTTGCGAGCGCGCATCGGGAGAAGACGACCCTGCAGCCCCCGACGGGCAAGTTCGAGATCAGAATGCCGCCGTTCACGCTGTCGGCGAACGCGCAGTCCGCGAACTCGATTCTTCCCTTCACGGCCGATGCGGGAGTGTTGCCCGTCACGATCCGCACAGCCTGTTGACCGTCGCCAAGCGACCTGCAGTTCTCGAACCGCATGGAAACCGGCGCGGAAGACGCGTCGAGATGCATGAAGTAAAACTCGTGGCCGTCACCCCGGTTGAACTCCGCGGTGCAGTTTCGCATCACGATGTTCGACAGGCGTTCGTCCGGACGGTTCGGTTCGAAGTCAATGCCGGCCTGGGGGGGCGTCCCGCCCGTGTCCCGCATGACGGTATTCTCGATGAGCAATCTGTCGGCGCTGATCACGCTGATCCCCTGCCGGTAGTTCCGATCGCAGACGACATCCCTGATGTGGACATTCGAGTTGGTGACACCGCGAGTGGCCACGCCAAGGTAGATTCCGTCGCCGCCGCCGTCCACCAGCGCAAGACCGTAAACCCTCACGTTAGAACAGCTCTTGAGGCTCAGCACGTGCCGCCATTCGGCATCTTCGTACGGTGGAGCCGCGTAGTCGGCGCGGTGCATCCGCAGGACGGCGCCATAGCCGTTAAGCGTGATGTTGCTCTCGTTGTCGGCGCGAAAGAGAGCATCGGTCGCGCCCTTGAACTCGCCCCGTTTTGCGACTACCTCAACGCCCCTGCGGAAGATGATCTCCTGGTCGCTCCTAAGGGTGATCGGCCGGACGATCCAGGGCTTGCGGACGTCGTCCACGATCACCTTTCTTGCGCCCGAGTCAATCGCCGTCTGTAAGGCCTCGGTGGAGTCCTCCGAATCGAACCCCCACCACGACGCGACGGCGATCTGCGCCTTGCCGGAAGCGACCCGTTCGATCATGAACCGGTTGACCTTCGCCTGCCCGACCGCCCGACCCGCCGCCAGGATCAGTATGAGTGCGAAAACCGCGTGTCTGCTCATCATTCGCTCAACCCTCAACCATCAACACCGAACTCAGAACGACTCCAGCACTTGCCAGATGAACATGTTGCCGAGGCCGTCCACTTCTTCCCAGATGCGCCGCGCGAGTTCCTCGTCGCCGGGCATCTCCGCCGGAAGCTCCCGGCGCTTCTCCTCCCACGGGATGCAGACACCGGCTGGCACTCTGCCCTGGGAGAGGGGACAGGACGAATGGGACCCGTGGGACTGATGGGACGCATGGCCAGCGGAGTAGACGCCGTATTCCCTGGTGAAGTCGGTCAGCGCGCGGAGGTTCTCGACGGAGGTGTCGTTCTGCATGATCGCGCTCGCGTCCATGATGTAGCCGCCGTCCCGCGCGACGCCATCAATCACTCTCTTCGCACAGTCCCGGACCTCGTTGGGCGTGCCGTATGCGAGCAGGAAGTTGGGGATCCCTCCGCTCAGACAGAACTTGTGCCCGAGCCGGTGGTGGACATCAGAGATGTCGCCTCGGTCCACATGGTACACGATGCTCGCGTCGGGAAGCTCGGCGAACGACTCCAGGTGATGCCCCCAGTCGCCTTCCGCGTAGAAGAGCGTCTGACGCCCGTTCGCCCAGAGCTCCTCGACGATCGGCTTCAGGGTCGGCCAGTAGTGCGATTCGAACTGACCCTTCGAGACGAACGGCACGCATCCGCGGTGCATCCAGAGACCTACAGGCACTTGGCCGCTGGGGTCGGAGGTGATCAGCGCCTGGTGGTACAGATGCGGCATGAGCGCTTCGCAGGCCTTGAGCACCTTGTCCGGCTGGGTCATCATATCCATGGTAAGCCCGATGTAGCCGCGCAGCTTGTCCGCCAGGATGTCGAACGGCGCCTTGAGGATGCCCGCGATCGCTCCGACCGTGCCGGACTCCTCCCGGAGGGCCTGACCCTGCGGCCCGAACGCGCTGAAGTACTGGAGCATGGCCATCGCGCCCTTGACGAGAGCTAGGTTGCTCCGGTATCTGTCCGACTCGTCCGACCTGTCTGACACGTCCGACGACACCCTGGGAAGCCACACATTGTACAGAAACGCCGTCGGATCATCTATCAGGGCGTCGTACTCGTCCGCCTTCATGAAGGCACGCTCCTCGTCCGGCTCGCGGTACTGGAAGCCGGTGTTCGGCGGGATGTCAACCCCCGGAACGGCGTAATACCTCAGGCCCAGCGCCTGGGTCAGGCCCGTCCAGACGTACACCATGTTGCCAACGACGGCATCCCAGTCGAAATCGGCGGCGCATCTGCGGGCGGCGGCGAAAGCCTTGTTGAAGTCGTGCGTGACCTCCTGGCAGGTGAATCCGGCGTACTTGGCGGTGAACTCGGCGACGAAGGGCCGGATCGGGACCTTATCCGGCTTCCCGTTACGCATCGTGGTGGTGTATCTCGCGAGTCGTTCCTGGTAGAGATCTTCGATATCCATGTTCACATCTCCGGCCGCAACCACCAGGCGGATGGATTCGTGTCAGCAGAGGCTCAGAGTCCGCCCGCGTGGACTAACCGGACGGCACGAGTTTCACCGCGTCGGCGAGGACGTTCCCGTCGGCGGCATTGCTGAACGTGATCGTACCCTTCCTGCCGGCCTCGAAGCGATAGGTGCCGAGTTTCACCCACTCGCCCTTCATCTTCCGAAGGTTCAGGAGCATCGTAAGCTTCTCGCCGCCGGACTGCACCGTCACAGGTGCGCTGGTAGCATGGTCGCCCGCTGCGTCGGAACCGAACCAGGCGTAGACCTCGTACCTTCCGGGAGCCCGTACGTCCGGCGCGAAGACCGCAACGGAGTCGCCTGTGCCCTTCCAGGCCCATCGAGCGCCGAGGTAGTAGCCGACCGGCACATCGCCGCCGTTCTTCGCGATGAGCCACTCGCCGGTGAACTTCACCCCGGGATCGGTATCGTCCACGACGATGGCACCCTTCTCCTCACGCGGGCGGTCGGGGTCCTTCTCGAAGACGTTGAAGCCCGCCTCGAGTTGCGCGTTCACCGGGTTGGTGATAGCCTGAGGCCCGCCCATCCGGTTGCCGGTGACGATGGCGGACTTCGCACTGCCCCTGAGGGCGACCTGAGGGCCGGGGCCGCGGAAGTTGCACGCGTTCACGATCAGATCGCCGCCAAACAGCTCAATCGCCGCAGTCTTGTTGTCCTTCCGATTCCAGCCGAGGAAGTTGCACGCGTTGAACGTAACCTGCCCCGTACCCGCGATTCGAGCTATCTGGTCGGAAGTGCCCCAGTAGGAGCAGTTCGAGAACTGCACGACCCCGGTGTGGGAGCCTCTGACCACGACCTCGCACGGGTTGTCACCTGCGAAACTCACGAACTCCCCGTTGGTGAAGAGAAGCCCGGGCGCCTGGGTCTGCTCGACGAGCACCGCGATGTTCGCCGCGTCAACTCCGCAGCCGAGGAAGTTGCCGTTCGTCGGGCCGTCTTTCCCCGCGATGAAACGCATACCGATCCCGTAGCCGAAGCAGAAGAAGTTGAAGACGTACTCCCAGTCGGTCCGGGCGAAGATCATCGCCTCGCCGTTCTTCCAGAGCCAGTCGCGGATGCCCGATTGCTCGTCCCACTTCCAGAACGGCCAGAAGTGGACGTTCTCGATCCGGCCGACGTCATAGCACTTATCAACAAAGATGCCGCGCCTCAATGGTTGACCGTAGAGGTTGCGGATGTAGTGCCGCCCGGACGCCTTCGAGCCGAAGTCAACGCCCTGATAGGGATTCACGAGGAGGCAGTCGATGATCGAGGAGTTGTCACCGCCCGCGCAGGCGACGCACCAGGGGTACGGTGTGATGTCGTCCGGCTTCTGGTCGGGATAGAAGACCGTGAGACCCTTCATGGTCGAGTTGGGGCCGAGGGTGATGAACGCCGGTCCGTTCTCAGATCCCGCTCCCTCCACCGCGAGCAGAGTGCTCCCCTGATTCTGAGTCCAAGCGGTCGGGATACTCCATATGCCCTCCAGCGTGACCTTCGAGGGAATGCTGAGGTGCGTCTTGATGAGATAGTTGCCGACCGGGACCGAGACCGTTCCGCCCTTCTCGGCGACGGCGGCCATCGCGTCGGTGAAAGCCTTTGTGTCGTCTGTTACGGCATCGCCCTTAGCGCCGTAATCCCTGACATCGACCTGCGAGAGTTGCGCGAATGAGGCCGAGCAGCCGAATGCCATGAGAACCGCCAGCAGAACCAGCATGTGATTGCGCAATGTCCGTTCCTCCTCAGATGGCCTGTCGGGTAGGGGCGAAGCATCGGCTACCGATCGAAGCACTTTCGTCATCAAAGACCAATGCTTCGCCCCTACAACTCAATACTCCCCAAACTCGTATGCCGCGTCGAAGAGCGCGAGGGTGCTCTCCGGCGGGATGTCGGCCTGGATGTTGTGCACGTTGTTGAAGACGTATCCGCCGCCGGGCTTGAACGCCTGGACGTTCCGTCGGACCTCCTCGCGAATGACCTCCGGCGAGGCGTGCGGAAGTATCCTCTGCGCATCTATCCCGCCGCCCCAGAAGGTCAGCCGGTCGCCGAACCGCGACTTCAGATCGGCGGGGGACATGTTCTCGGCGCTGATCTGCACCGGGTTCAGGATATCAATGCCGTTGTCGAGCAGGTCGGGGATGTACTCCACCACCGAGCCGCAGGAGTGATACCAGATCTTCGCGCTCGTGCGGGACTTGATGTACTGGACGAGCATCTTGTGACGCGGCTTCACGATCGAGCGGTAGATCCTCGGCGGGAAGAGAGGGCCGGTCTGCGCGGCCAGGTCGTCGCCGATCATGATCACGTCCACCACGTCGCCGACCTCATCGAGGAAGACGCGGAACCAGTCGAGCCAGAACTTCAGCGTGCGGTCGATGATCGCCTCGAGGATCGCCGGGTGATCGAGCATATCCATGAACAGGCTTTCGAGCCCGCGCATGTACCAGCAGATCTCGTAAACGACTCCGGAGATGCCGCTGATGACGGCATAGGGGGTATCACGCTTCAATGCGAGCGCGCGCTCCCTCAGGCCCTCGAACCGCGTGGGGTCGTCGCCCTTGGGGAATGGATACTCCTCGATCTCGCTCAGCGACATGCCCGCAAGCGGATGGTGGGAGATGTCGAAGTAATACGGGAAGTCATCCGGCATCGACCACGTGACGCCGAACTCGTCGGTGAAGTCGCTCCAGCTGCGCCCGTCACGCTCGCGCTTGACGACCTCGGCATTGAAGCTCTTCGCGCCGCCCGCGAATACGTACCGCGTGTCCACATGGAGCCGCTCCAGAACAGCCTCGGAGGGCTTCGCAAGCTGCTGGACGAGGTCCATGATCTCGATCTCCTCCCGGAGGCCGAGGTGGTCGAGCAGCTTCTGATACGCGAACTTGTGGATGCCGGTCTGGTTGCCGCCCAGGTCAATCGGCACTCGGTCCGGCTCCTGATGGTTCAGCGCCGTGATCAGGCGTTCACGCGGTGTAATCATACGGCGCTACATGTCCTGAGGGACGGCGACATCGTAGCCCAGGTAGTACTCGAGAGCCTCGACCATCGGGTCGGTCACGACACCCGGCGTCACGCTGACGTGATGCCTGTGGCCGTTCTGCGCGACGTACAGCAGTACGTCCTGAAGGTCGTCAATCTCGGCGACACCCGCGCATCCGAAGAAGTCGGCGGGGATCGGATCATCAGTGAACTCGCCGTCGCCGACGTAGAACTTGAGTTCCCCATCCTCCGTCATCATGCTCGCGAACGTGAACGACTGCGGCTTGATCCGCCCGACGTTGCAGCCGTATCCGCAGCCCTCCCCGACGGAGTTCATCAGAATGCCGTGATCGGTCACGTTGCCCTTGGCGGTCATCATGGACTGAGGGACCGGGCCGCAGTGGAAGAGGATGCACTTGTCCTCGTCGTCCTCGTAGTTGTTGTTCCAGTCGAGACACGCCGCGACGTTGCCCGACGCCTTGCTGAGCGCATACATCGAGACCGCGTTGCCGATATCAACCTCGCACGCGGCGTTGATCAGCCTGTCGTTCATCTCGCTGAGGAGCACGCACGGGGAGATTCCGAGCACCTGCTGCATCTCGACCCAGCACCGGACGGCGACGGCGTCGAGCTTGCTCTCCTCCACGATGCTGTCCAGCACGACGCCCATCTTCACTATCGTGTCAAAGGCGCCATCCGGAATCTGCGAGAAGTTGGAGTAGCCGCTCAGCCTGTTCTTCTTGTCCTTGAACGGCGCGCCGTCCGGCGACACGTCTTTCAAGCGGTTGAAGACATCCGACAGATCGAAGGTCTCCATCGTGATGCCGTGACGCTCGAGCGCAAGCTCGTCAATGCGCACGGTCTTGAATGCGCTGGTTCGCGCGCCGATTGCTCCGACCCTCATGCGCTTCAGGGCGCTCACTATGCGACAGACCCTGTCGAAGTAGTCAACGTTGTCAGCGAAGTCGGGGCTCTGAGGCGCTACCGTATGCGGCGGGAGGATGGTGTATTGCACCCCGCTCTGGTAGAAGACGTCGCAGACCGACATCTTGCCGCAGAACGAGTCGCGCCGAGTGGCAGGGGCCATCTTGTCGAGGTCGTCAGGGTAGGCCTGGACGAGTATAGGCACGCCCGCATCCCTGAGAGCGGCGACCGCGCCGGTCTCGTCGCCGAAGTTCGGCAGGGAGAGAATGACGCCGTCGTACTTCCCCTGATTCGCCTTGAGGAAGTTCGCGTAGATCTCGCCCTCCGCCGGAGTCTCGACCGCGCCGAAACGGGTAGCACCCGCGTCGAGCATGAGCGTGTCATGCCCCAAAGACTTCAGCCGCTGATCAACCTCGGCCCTCGCTGACTCCATGAGTGAACCCGGGAAGAAACCCCTGTTGCCGAAGAACAGAGCGAATCTCGACTTTCGTGAATCTGCCATGTCAGACACTTCCTTTCAGTGCATGTAGTTGCGATGCCGAACCTTCGATGCGGTAGACATCGCATATCAAGAACTTGATCTTGTCGGCGACGGCCGCCTGTGCATCGGTGAAGCGACCCGTCTCGGCAAGCGTCCTTTCATAGGGTTGGCGGATGTCCGTCCCGATATTGATCTTCGCGATGCCGCTGCGAATCGCCTTCTCGATGTACGAGTGCTGAATGCCCGAACCGCCGTGCAGAACGAGCGGAATACCCGTGACATCGTGGATTCTGCGCAGATGCTCGATGTCGAGGCGCGCGCACACCTTGTCCTGGTTCTTTGCTGCCGGACTGATCGCGCCGTGGACGGAACCGACCGAAACCGAGAGCCAGTCAACGCCGGTCTCCTCGACGAACCTCCGCGCTTCGTCTACACGGGTGAAACCCGCCCTCCGCGCGAAGAGCTCCTCGTAAGGCGGCATCGGACCGGACTCGTGGCCGAGCACCGATCCGAGTTCTGCCTCCGCGAGCGCGCCGGCGGCATGGGCCATCCCTACGACTTCCGCCGTGACAGCGATATTCTCCTCGAGCGCGAGGCGCGATCCATCAATCATGACGGAGTCGTAGCCGAGTTCCAGCGCTTCAGAGATGACCATCTTCCAGTCTACCCTCATGCCGTCTTCGTCAATCACCGGCACATGGTCGAGGTGCAGGCGCGTCACGCGGCTGTCGGCGTGACGTCCGAACTCCTCCGCGACCGCGGCCGGGCTCTTCGCCTCGAACTTCGTGAACTCGAGACGCGCGACCTCGATGAGCGCGAATGCATCGTGCTCCAAGAGTGACGCAGCGACCGGCTCGAGCATCGGCAGGTAGGGTATGTTGAACGCGGGTATGGCGATCGCGTTCCGCACGGCCGCCGACATTATCCGCGCCAGTTCATTCGTCGCTCCCTCAACCATTCCTGCCCTCCATCCATCGGTACCTGAGTCTACCTCTTCAGGGCTCCCAGGTAGTTCCCGAATCCTACCACGATGGTAGACGCGATCAGCACGATGATACCCGCGAAGACGATGTTGTGCGTCCGGCGGCTCGTTCCCTTCCATTCACGGAAGATCAGCGCCCACATGTTGCTGAAGACGATGATGAACGCCATGTGGATCGTCCAACTCGAGAAGTCGTACTTCCCCATGCGCGTCGTGCCCATGCCATAGAACATGAACTGGCAGTACCACGTGATCCCCGCCAGGGCCGAAAAGATGTAGTTCGATGCGAGCGATGCGCCGTCGCCCCTGACGTAGTTGACCGCCGTGCGATTGCGGCAGTTGAGGATCGCGCACCAGACGAAGTTGGTCATGAACCCACCGGCAAAGACCACGATGAATACGGGAGAGTTCTTCCAGATGTCGGCCGTTCCATGCGTCACTGCGAGTTCGGCAATCGGCTTGCCCGCCTGGAGAGCAAAGGCCATGCAGGCACTCATAACGCCCGCGAAGATGGCGATCCAGACCCCTTTCCTGAAGCTGAACTCACTGATCGCCGCCTGTTTCTGATCGGCGGTGAGTTCGCTCTCCTTCCTGACGCCGGCCTTACCGCAGATCGTGATGCCAGCCAGGCAGACCAGCACCCCGAGGAGTATCGTCTGCCCGGAGAGCCTGGATGCCAGGTCGCCAAACTCCCCGTTGAATATCGGCGGGATGATCGTCCCGAAGGCCGCGCAGAACCCCAGGGCGAGCGCGTACCCGAGCGACATTCCGAGGTAGCGCATCGAGAGCCCGAAGGTCAGGCCGCCGATCCCCCAGAGCACGCCGAACGTGAATGCCCAGAAGAGGCTGTTAGCGGGGGCATCGGAGAGGACGCTCATGACGTCCGGACAGACTATGAGCGATACGACCCAGGGCGCGACGATCCAGGCGAAGAAGCCGCCGACGAGCCAGTAGCTCTCCCACGCCCACTTCCGCACCTTCTTGAACGGGATGTAGAAGCTTCCCGCGGCGAAGCCGCCGATAGCGTGAAGAAACACGCCGACAAAAGGATTAGCCGGCACTGCGGGTTACCTCCCTTGCCTTAGCTACCGCATTCTACCAC